>DASVRH010000267.1:0-10708 GCA_036388715.1 Solirubrobacteraceae bacterium
GTCTCTATGAGGCTGGGCCCCATCCACGGTCGGCTGGGCGGCGGCCCGACCATCCCACCCTCCAGACGGACATCGGACTCCGTCCTCAGGTCCCGAGCGTCTGGCGGGAGGGAGGTCGGCCCGCCGCTCGACCCTCGTGGCTGCCCGGGCCTCCCGGCGTGGTTGCCGGACGATCACCCGAGGGCGACGCAGGCGACGCCCGCGAACACCGCGGCGGCGCCGATCGTCCGCGCTCGTCCTCCGCTCTCGCCGAGCACGCGCGGGGCGAGGGCGGCTGCGATGACGACGCTCGACTCGCGCAGTGCGGCGACGGGCGCCGGGTCGGCGAGGCTGAGGGCGGCGAAGACGAGGCCCACCGCCACCACCATCCCGCCGGCGATCGCGGCCGTGCGCGTGTCGAGCTGGCGGCGGAGGGCTCGGGCTCCCTCGCGGGCGGCGTGGCGTCTTCCGGTCCGGCGAAGGGAGTCGCGGTCGAGGACGTTCGGCGCGGCGCGGGCGGCGAACGAGACGCTTCGGAGGGATTCTCGCCCACGAATGGCGGCCCAGCCGGCCGCGTAGACCACCCCCGGCACGCCCACGACGAGGCAGAGGTACGGCACCGTGGCGGCGTGGTCGAGGCCGGCGTCGTCGGCGAGGGTGTACGCGGCGATCGTCGCGCCGACGCCGAGGGCGAGCGCGATCTCGGTCGTCGCCGCGCCCGCGCCGCCTCCGCGGACGGCGAACACGCCGGCGGCGACAAGGAGGACGCCGGCGACCTGCAGCGCGGTCGGGTCGCCGCGGCCCACGACCGCGGCGGCGACGAGCACGAGCACTGGCGCCGAGCCGCGGGCGATCGGATACACGACGCCGAGGTCCGCCCGCTGGTACGCCGCGGCGAGCAGGACGAAGTACGCGATCTCGAACGCGATCGACGCGACGACGAAGGGGAGGGCGTCGTCGTCGAAGTCCCACGTCGCCGCCGCCACCGGCAGGCAGACCACGGCGAGGATCGCCAGCGCGCCGGCCGTCGCCGCCCGGGCGTCGCGCGCGCCCGCCAGGAGCACGTTCCAGCCGGCGTGCAGGGCCGCGGCGGCGAGCGCGAGGAGGAAGGCGTCGAGCGGCACGCGGGGGAGGATCGCGGTTGGGACGGCGGGCGCGCCGCGGGCGGGGCGGTCCAGGGGAGGCGCGGGCCGGATGGGCGGGTTGCTTTACTTCGGTTATGGATCTCGACCGCAAGCGGCCCGAGGATCGCGAGCACGCGCGGCGCTGGCGGCGCAACCCGTTCGCTCCCGTCGGCTTCCGTCGGCCGAGCGGCCGACCCGACGCGCCCGGCGATCGCGGGCCGCGGGATCCGCGCCCGCGCGGCGATGGCGCGGCCGGGTCCGAGCGGCCGCCGGGCTCCTAGCCCGCGGCCGTCCTGCTCTGACGCCGCCTACCGGCGAAAAACCAGGACGGTCGAAGTGAGGTGTTACGAGACTGCGTGGCGGTGACGCAGCGAACACGAGGCTTCACCGCCGCACCGGGCCGCCGCGGCCGTGTGGGCGGCCGCAGCGGAGTCCGGTGGGGGTGGTCGGCGCCGACGGGCTCGTGCGCAGAGTCGAAGTCCAACTCATCGCGAAGGGTCGCGAATGCAACGGCCAGGTCGACGGCGTAGCGGAGCCTCTCGCCCAGGGTCGGGCGCAGGACGTGCGCCTCGGGGCGGGGCTTCGCGCGCCCCTCACCCGAACGGATCGCTCCGGGGCGCGATGTGCTCGCGCCCCTCGCGCCTCCCATGCGCGGCGGCCTCTCGGATGTGGGGAACGGGGGGAACATGTGTTCGGGAACCTAGGAATCGGGTCGGACGGACAGGGGGGTCTGCAAGGGAATTTGCAGCCGCCCGCGAATAGGCTCTCTTCGGCCCATGGTCCACCTCCGGATCGTCGCGCCGTCCGACAAGGCCGAGCAGGCCGTCGACCTCCTCAAGCGGGTGGACTCGGCGTGCAACCTCGTCCACGTCCCGGGCGCCGCCCACAAGCCCGACGGCGACCTGATCCTCGTCGACGTCGCGCGCGAGGACGCGAGCGTGATCCTCTCCGACCTCAAGGAGCTGGAGATCCACAAGTGCGGCTCGATCGCCATCGAGTCGAGCGAGACCCACATCTCCGAGCTCGTCGACAAGGTCGAGGAGAGGGCCCCGGGCGACCCGGGCGACGCCGTCGTCTGGGAGGAGGTCGAGGCCCGCACCTCCGAGGACTCGAAGCTCACAGGCAGCTTCGTCGCCTTCATGGTCCTCGCGGCGCTGATCGCGACCGTCGGGATCATCCAGGACTCCGAGATCCTCATCGTCGGCGCGATGGTCGTCGGCCCCGAGTTCGGCCCGATCGCCGGCTTCAGCGTCGCGCTCGTCGAGCGCCGCGTGAAGCTCGCCTTCGAGTCCCTGCTCGCGCTCGCCGTCGGCCTCCCCGCCGCGATCACCGCCGCGTGGCTCTTCACGCTCGCGCTGAAGGGGACCGACGTCGCGCCCGCCAGCTTCGGCAGCGAGGACCACGGGCTGGCGGTGCTCATCTCCGACCCCGACGAGCTCAGCCTGCTCGTCGCGCTGTTCGCGGGCGCGGCGGGCGTCCTGAGCCTCACGACCGCGAAGTCGGGCGCGCTCATCGGCGTCCTCATCAGCGTCACGACGATCCCCGCCGCCGCGAACATCGGACTGGCGGCGGCCTACGAGGACTGGTCGTCATGGCGCGGGTCGATGGGCCAGCTCGCGATCAACGTCGCCGCCATCCACTTCGCCGGCGTCGCGACCCTCTTCGTCCAGCGCCTGCTCTACCGCCGCCGCCGCGTGAAGCACCTCAACGACGAGGCGCGGAGGGCCGCGGGCCTACCGGTCGGCCGCAGCCGGCGCGCGGAGGGCTAGCGCGAAGACGACCCGAGCGACGACCAGACCTCGAGCTTGGTCCGGATCCGGTCGACGACCTCGGTCGTGAACTCGGTGGTCGTGGCGTGGCCGCCGAGGTCAGGTGTGCGGACGCCGGCGGCGGTCGCCTCGAGGACCGACTCGTAGACCGCGCGCGAGGCGGTCCCCGCGCCCTCGGCGCCGCGCACGCCCGCGTAGTGCAGGACGGCCCCGCAGGCGAGGATCATCGCCATCGGGTTCGCGATGTCCTTGCCCAGCAGCGCCGGCGCGGTGCCGTGCGGCGCCTCGGCCATGGCGACGTCGACCTCGTAGTCCTCGTCGAAGGCCAGCAGCACCGACTCCGCCCCGGCGATCGAGCCGAACATCGGCATCACGAGATCCGAGAGGCAGTCGCCGTCGCGGTTCAGCGACGGGATCACGAGCGGGCAGTCGGCGACGCCCGTGATGAGCCCCGCGTAGGTCGCGTCGATCAGCACCGGCTGGTAGGTCACCTCGGGATGGCGCGACGCGGCCGCGTCCATCTCCTCCTTGAGCATCCCCTCGTACACGGGGGAGACCGTCCACTTCGGCCCGCCGTAGACCTTGCCGCCGATCTGCTCGGCGGTCCGGAACGCGTACTCGGCGACCATGCGGCACGTCGAGCGGGTGATCTTCTCGGTGCGGTAGGCGACCTCGTCGTCGCCGGAGCCCTCGCGCCACTGCTCGGCGCCGTAGGCGTCCTCGACCGCCATCCGCACCACCGAGATCGGATGATGGACGCCGCCGAACGGCTGCACGCCGGGGATGCGCCGGCCGGTGCGGATGATGACCTTGCCGCCGATGCCCTCGCGGACGATCCGGTTCGGCGAGCCGACGTCGTCCTTGCCCTCGGGCGTGACCGTCGCGGCCTTCAGCCCGAGGCCGGAGGCCTTCATCGCCTCGGCCGACTCGTTCACCACGCCGTTGTTCGTCGCGCGCCGGTTCTCCAGCGACAGGTCGAAGCGCTCGAGCTCGAGCGGCAGGCCGAGGAGATCGGCGTCGAGCACGCGCAGCGACTGCTCGAGCAGCTCCTGGCCGGTCTCGTCGCCCTCGAGGACCGTGATGGTGAAGGGCTCTGCCATCGGGCGGCGAGGTTATCTTCTCGTCCGTGCCCGAGCTGTGCAGCTGGTGCGGGGTCGGCGTCGAGGATGACGACGGCTTCCGCGCGGCGGAGCCGGTCGGCGAGCGCAAGGCCGCGTTCTGCCGTCTCGAGCACGTCGTGCCGTGGGTCATCCAGGGCGCCCGGTGGGACGCGGGGACGCTCAACGGCCTCGATCCTGAGGACGACGCGGCGGCGGGCCTCGGCCGCTGCGCGCACTGCGCCGGCCCGCTCGACGACACCTACGTCCTGCTCATCCGCCATCGCGGAGAGCACCGGATCGCCGACGCGTTCTGCAACCCCGACCACCTGCTGCAGTGGGCCAAGGCGGGAGGCAGATGGAGGGGCGCCGCCTAGGGCGCCCCTCCACCCGGACGGCTAGCGCTTGAGCGCCGCCTTCAGCGGAGCGGACGCCTGGAACCGCGGCACCTTGCTCGCCGCGATCTGGATCGTCTCGCCCGTCTGGGGATTGCGCCCCTCGCGTGCGGACCGCTCGCTGATCGCGAACTTGCCGAAGCCCGACAGGCTGATCTCGTCGCCCGAGACGAGGGCGCTCTCGATCTGCTGAAGGGTGGCCTCGATGGCCTCCTTGGCCTGGCCATTGGTCAGACCCGTGTCCTCGGCGACCGCGCGAGCCAGCTCGGTCTTGTTGATCGTCGCCACGGCGATACCTCCATTGGTCGGGTGGCGAGGGCGACGCTCGCAAACCCGTCGGACGGAAAAGCCGCAAAGAGCGGCTAGACGGTGAGCGTGCGCCGGCCCGCGAAGGCGACCACCGCGCCGATCAGGCCGCCGCCGGCGCCGACGAGGATCGCCTCGCGCCACGACGCCGCCTCGATCACCGCGCCGCCGACCCCGATGCCCACGGCGACGCCGAGGATCGTCGCCGTCACGACCCACGCGTACGCCTCGGTCACCGTCTCGGGCGGCACGACGCGGCCGGCGATCTCGTTCGCCGCTGCGGTCATCGGCGCGAGAGCGACGCCGGCCAGCGGCGCGAGCGCGATCAGCGACCAGACCGGCCCGGCCAGCGCGAGCAGCGCCACGCCGAGCGGCAGCGCGGCCGAGAACGCGATGTAGGACGGGACGAGCCGCGCGCTCGGGCGCGAGCCGTAGACGAGCCCGCCGACCGCGCTGCCGACGGCCAGCGCGGCGATCGCCACCGGGCCGGCGCTGCGCCAGTCCTCGGCGATGCCGAACGCCGGCAGCGCCACCTCGAGCGCGCCCAGCGCGACGCCGAGCAGCGCAGTGGTCGCCATCAGGGTCAGCAGGCCGGGGGAGCGCAGCGGCCCGATGCCGCGGTTGCGCTCGCCGCTGCCGCGCCAGCGCCGCGAGGGCTCGAGCGCCGCGAACGCGAGCGTCCCGCCCGTGCACAGCAGGTAGGCGACGACCATCGCCGCCTGGGGCGACGCGACGGCGATCACGATCGCCGCGAGCAGCGGCCCGCCGATGAAGACCAGCTCGAGCGTGATCGCGTCGACGGCCATGGCCGACCGCAGCAGGTGAGGGTCGGCGCCGAGCACCCCCGGCCAGAGGCTGCGCAGCGCGGGGGAGAGCGGCGGGAACGAGAACCCGACGACGAACGCGAGCGCGCCGAGCAGCGGCGTCGGCAGCTCGGCGTCGACGGCCGGGATCAGCGCGAGGCCGGCGACCAGGTGCGCCCACGCCGCGGGCACGAGGACGCGCGTCTGCCCGACGATGTCGACGACCCGGCCCAGGGTTGGCAGGCCGACGCCCGCAGCCACCTGGATCGACGCCGCGACCGCGCCCGCCGTCGCGAACGACCCGGTCTCCTGCTGGACGTAGAGCACGGTCGCCAGCCCCTCGATGCCGTAGGGCATGCGGCCGAGCGTGGCCGCCACGAAGATCGACGTGACGTGCGGGACGCGCAGGACGCGCCCGAAGGCCTCCACCGCCGGTCCCCCGGCTCAGGGAGCGGGCGAGCCCGCTTCGCGCCCGTGCAGCTCGAGCTCGTCGGCCCGCGCCTCGAGCGCGGCGACGACGAAGGCGACGTGCTCGTCGAACTCCACCCCGAGCTTGTCCGCGCCGTGGCGGACCTCCTCGCGGTTGACGGCGGCCGCGAACGACGGCTGCTTGAGCTTCTTCTTCACCGACTTGGGGGTCAGCCCGTGGATGCCCTCCGGCCGCACGGCGGCGCAGGCCACGAGGAACCCGCACAGCTCGTCGACGGCCACGAGCGTGCGCTCCATCGGCGTCTCCGGCTCGACGTCGAGGTAGGGCGCGTGGGCGGCGATCGCGCGGACCATCTCCGGCGGCGCGTCGCGGCGCTCCAGCTCGGCCATGATCGTGCGCGGGTGGCCCTTCTCGGTGTCGTCCATGTCCGGGAAGCGCTCGTAGTCGGCGTCGTGCAGCAGGCCCGTGACCGACCAGAGCTCGACGTCCTCGCCGCCGCGCTCGGCGTACGCGGCCATCGCCGCCTCGACCGACAGGCAGTGGCGCCGCAGCGACGGCGACTGCACCCACTCCGTGAGCAGGGACCAAGCCTCGTCGCGCGAAACCCGAGTGGCCATGCCGGGTACCCTAGCCGAGCGCCCGAGGCCGCTGGAGGCCCTCGCCACGCGCACCTCACCGCCCATGGAGAAGTTCGTCATCCACGGCGGCGTGCCGCTCTCCGGAACGCTCACGCCGGCCGGAAACAAGAACGGCGCCCTGCCGATCCTCGCTGCGTCCGTGCTCACGGACGAGGAGGTCGTGATCTCGAACGTCCCGCGGATCCGCGACGTCGAGACGATGCTCGAGCTCCTCGAGCGGATCGGCGTCCGCGTCGAGTGGCGCGACGACCACGAGGTCGCCCTGTGCGCGGCCGGGCTCGACGACTCCGACGGCGAGGTCGACCGCGACCTGGCCGAGCGCATCCGCGCCTCGTTCCTGCTCGCCGGCCCGCTGCTGGCGCGCTGCGGGCGCGCGGTCATGCCGCCGCCGGGCGGCGACGTCATCGGCCGCCGCCGCCTCGACCCGCACCTCGACGCGCTGCGCGCGCTCGGCGCCGAGCACGAGCTCAACGGCTCGATCCGCCTCACCGCCGACGGCGGCCTGCGCGCGGGCGAGGTGTTCATGGACGAGCCGTCGGTGATGGCGACCGAGAACGCGCTGATGGCCGCAGCGCTGACGCCGGGCACGACGGTCATGGGCAACGTGGCCTGCGAGCCGCACGTCCAGGACCTGGCGCGGATGCTCACCAAGATGGGCGCGCGGATCGAGGGCATCGGCTCGAACGTCATGACCGTCCACGGCTCGGACAGGCTCGGCGGCTGCACGCACCGGATCTCGCCGGACCACATCGAGGTCGGCTCGTTCATGGCGCTGGCGGGCGTCACCGGCGGGGAGCTGCGGATCAAGGACGTCATCGCCGACGACCTGCGGATGATCCAGCTCGTCTTCGGGCGCATCGGCCTGCACTCCGAGCTCGACGGCGACGACCTCCTGGTGCCCGGGGGACAGACCCTCGTCGTCGCGCGTGACCTCGGCGAGTACAAGTCGAAGATCCAGGACGGCCCGTGGCCCGCGTTCCCGGCCGACCTGACCTCGATCGCCGTGGCCGTCGCCACCCAGTGCGCCGGCTCGATCCTCATCCACGAGTGGATGTTCGAGAACCGCCTGATCTTCACCGACAAGCTCGTGATGATGGGCGCGGACATCGTGCTGTGCGACCCGCACCGCGCGATCGTCACCGGCCCCGCCCGGCTGCGCGGGATCAACGCCGCGTCGCCCGACATCCGTGCCGGCATGTCGCTGCTCATCGCCGCGCTGGCGGCCGAGGGACGCTCGGAGATCGCGAACATCTGGCAGATCGACCGCGGCTACGAGCGGATCGACGAGCGGCTGCGGGATCTCGGTGCGCGGATCGAGCGCGTCGCGACCGAGCCGGTCGGCGTCTGACGTGTCTAGTTTCTAGGGGTGGCAAAGGCCCGCCCCATCAGCGGCTACCCCGAGTGGCTGCCCGAGCAGCGCATCGTCGAGCAGCGGCTGCTCGACGCCATCCGCCGCCAGTTCGAGCTCTACGGCTTCGCGCCGATCGAGACGCGCGCGGTCGAGCCGCTCGACGCGCTGCTGGCCAAGGGGGAGACCGACAAGGAGATCTACACGCTCCGCCGCCTGCAGGGGGGCGACGACGAGAAGGCCGAGCTCGGGCTGCACTTCGACCTCACGGTCCCGCTCGCCCGGTACGTCGCGCAGAACCTGAACGACCTCAAGTTCCCCTTCAAGCGCTACCAGATCCAGAAGTCCTGGCGGGGGGAGCGGCCGCAGGAGGGGCGCTACCGCGAGTTCACCCAGGCCGACATCGACGTGATCGGGCGCGGGTCGCTGTCGCTGCACTTCGACGCCGAGCTGCCGCTCATCGTCCACGAGGTCTTCGAGGCGCTGCCGGAGATCCCGCCGGTCACCGTGCGCTTCAACAACCGCAAGGTCGTCGAGGGCGTGATGCGCGGGCTGGGCGTCGAGGACGTGACGCCGGTCATGCGCGCGCTGGACAAGCTCGACAAGCGCGGCGCGGAGGCGGTGCGCGGCGACCTCGAGGGTCTCGGGGTGGGTTCCTCGGCGGCGACGAAGCTGCTCGAGATGGGCGCCATCCGCGGCTCCTCCGGGGACCCCGTTGTGGAGGCCGTGCGGGCGCTGGGAGTCGGTGGAGAGTTGGTGGAGGAGGGGTTGGAGGAGCTCGCCTTCGTCATCGACGCCGTCAAGGGCGCGCCGCGGGTCGTCGCCGACCTCTCGATCGTGCGCGGCCTGGACTACTACACGGGCACGGTGTACGAGGCCGTGATGGAGGGGCACGAGTCGGTCGGCGCGGTCTGCTCCGGCGGGCGCTACGACAACCTCGTCGAGGGCGGGCGCGACAAGCTGCCGGGCAACGGCGTCTCCTTCGGCGTCACGCGGATCCTCGGGCGGCTGTTCGGGCAGGACGCGATCCCGCTCGGGCCGAAGACGCCGACGCAGGTGCTCGTCGCGCTGACCTCCGAGGACGAGCGCGGCCGCGCGCGCGAGGTCGCCGCGGCGCTGCGGGCGAAGGGCGTGCCGACGGAGGTCTTCCACGAGCCGGTGAAGTTCGGCAAGCAGATCGCCTACGCCGACGGGAAGGGCATCCCGTACGTGTGGTTCACCGACTCCGGCGAGGTCAAGGACCTGCGCAGCGGCGAGCAGCGTGCGACGTCGGTCGAGGAGTTCTCCCCGTGATCCACCCGATCCCGTCCGGGACGCGCGACGTCCTGCCCGACGAGATGCGCGAGCTGCGCGCGATCTCGTGGAAGCTGCTCGAGGTCTTCACGCGCGAGGGCTATGGGGAGGTCGCCACGCCGTCGCTCGAGCACGAGTCGGTGCTGGCGCGCGGCGGCGCGGGCGGCGCGCTGCCCGCGTATCGCGTAGTGGACGACCACGGCGCGGTGCTCGCGCTGCGCTCGGACATGACGGTGCCGATCGCCCGCGTCGTCGCGACGCGCTACGCGAACGCCGACCCGCCGCTGCGCTTCTGCTACTTCGCCAACGCCTACCGCAGCGTGCGGCCGCACCGCGGCCAGCAGCGCGAGTTCCTCCAGGCGGGTGTCGAGCTCGTCGGCGCGCCCGGCGCGGAGGGCACGGCCGAGGCGCTGCGCGTGCTGTGCGCGGCGCTCGACGCGACGGGCCTGCAGCACTACCGCGTCGGCCTGGGCGACGCCTCGCTCTACCCCGCGCTCCTGCAGTCCGCGGGCGTGCCGGCCGAGGCGCACACCGGGATCCTCCACGAGCTCGCGACGCGCGACTTCGTCGGCCTCGAGCGGCGGCTGCGCGAGCTGTCCATCTCCGCGGAGGACCGCGAGCGCCTGCTGGGCGTGCCACAGGTGCGCGGGGGCGAGGAGGTCCTGACCGAGGAGGCGAGCGGCCTGCGCAGCGTGCTCGACCTGCTGCCCGACGCGGTGCGCGGGCGCGTGATCTTCGACCTCGGTCTGGTCCGCGACCTCTCGTACTACACGGGCGCCGTGTTCGAGGTCTACGACCCGGCCCTCGGCCAGCCGATCGGCGGCGGCGGGCGCTACGACGACCTGCTCGGGAAGTTCGGCCGGCCCCTGCCCGCCGTCGGCTTCGCGCTCACCGTCGACTCGCTGCACGTGGCGCTGACGGGCGAGGAGCGGCTGTGACCGCGCTGAACGGGCTGCGGATCGCGGTGCCGCGCGGCGCGCTGCTGGGCGAGACGCTCGATCTGCTCGACCGGCTCGGCGTCGACACCGCGGAGGTCCGGTCGAACGACCGCAAGCTCCTCTTCGAGGACGCCGGGATCGTGACCATGCGCCCCAGCGACGTCCCGACGTACGTCGAGGCCGGCGCGGCCGACCTCGGGATCACGGGCAAGGACGTGCTCGTCGAGCAGGCCGAGCGCGAGGTCTACGAGCTGCTCGACCTCGGCTTCGGCCGCTGCCGGATGATCCTCGCCACCGTCGAGGGGCCCGACCCCTCCGAGGAGGCGCTGCGCCGGCTCGGGATGGTCCGCGTCGCGACGAAGTACCCGAAGGTCGCCGCCGCGTACTTCGAGCGCACCGGGCGCCAGGCGGAGATCGTGGAGGTCAAGGGGTCCGTCGAGCTTGCGCCGCTGACCGGCCTGGCCGAGGCGATCGTCGACCTCACCGCGACCGGTACGACGCTGCGCGAGAACGGCCTCGTCGAGCGGGAGATGATCTTCGAGGCCACGGCGCGCCTCATCGCCAACCCCGTCGCGCACAAGCTGAAGG
>DASVRH010000268.1:0-6531 GCA_036388715.1 Solirubrobacteraceae bacterium
GTCGACTGCTCGGGCTCGACGGCGAAGCCGCCGCTCAGCCGCAGGCCGATCGACGGCGCGTCGAGCAGCCGAAAGAGCTTCTCGTGCTCGGACTGCTCGGGCACGGCGGGGTAGCCCCACGAGTACCGGCGGCCCTGGCCCGCGTCGATCCCGAGCTGCTCGCGGATGACGCTGTGCAGCCACTCGGCCATGCCCTCGGCGACCTGCACGCCGAAGCCGTGCACGAAGAGCTGCTCGGCGTACTCGCCGTCGGCCTCGAGCTTGGCCATCAGCTCGGTGACCTCGTCGCCGACGGTGACCGCCTGGAAGGCGACGACGTCGAGCTCGCCGCTCTCCTTGGGGCGGTAGAAGTCGGCGAGGCAGATCCGGTCGTGGCCGGGCTGGCGCGGGCAGACGAAGCGCTCGAGCACCGTCTCGCGGTCCTCGGGGTCGAGGACGACGATCTCGTTGCCCTCCGAGTAGCAGGGGAAGTAGCCGACCTTGGCCCGCGGGTGCAGGTAGGTCTGCTCGCGCCACATGCGCTCCAGGCGCGGCTGGAAGTCGTCGGTGAGCAGCTTCGTCCACGCCTCGCCCTTCACGCCTCGCCCGCCCCAGTGGAGCTTGAAGAGCACGTGCGTGTCGAGGTGCGGATAGACCTCCTCGAGGTCGACGTCGATCTCCTTCGCGCCCCAGAACGGCGGCTCGGGGATCGCGACGTCGGTGCGCGCCGGCGAGCGGACGGTGTCGTCGTCGGTCGGCGGGCCCTCGGGCTCCGGCCCCTTCTCGCGCAGCTTGACCGCGGCCTCGCGGGTCTTGGCCACCAGCGCCTCGCGCGCCTCGCCGTCGACGATCTGGTCCATCTTGTTCAGCCCGTCGAACGCGTCCTTGCAGTAGAAGACGCCGGGCTCGTAGACGTCGTCGCTCTCCCGGCCGCCGGGGTACAGCGCGCGCAGGCCGAAGTTGTTGTTGATCGCCGCGCCGCCGATGAGCACGGGGAACTCGAGCCCGCGCTGGTGCAGCTCCTGCACGCAGGCCGGCATCTGCTTCGAGGTCGAGACGAGCAGCGCCGAGAGGCCGATCGCCGTCGCCTCGTTCTCCTCGGCCGCCTCGATGATGTTCGAGATCGGCACCTGCTTGCCGAGGTCGATCACCGTGTAGCCGTTGTTGGTGAGGATCGTGTTGACGAGCGACTTGCCGATGTCGTGCACGTCGCCGAAGACGGTGGCCAGGACGACCTTGCCCTTGGTGTAGTCGGCGGTGCGCTCGAGGTAGTTCTCGAGCTGCGCGACCGCGCGCTTCATGACCTCGGCGCTCTGGAGGACGAAGGGCAGGATCAGCTCGCCGGCGCCGAACTTGTCGCCGACCTCCTTCATCGCCGGCAGCAGGACGTCGTTCAGCGTCGGCACCGCGCCGATCTTCTCGACCGACTTGTCGATCTGCGCCTCCACGCCGTCCTTCTTGCGGCGCAGGATGTGCCAGTGCAGGGCCTCCTCGGGCTCCATGCCCTCGGTGGGGTCGGCCTTCTCCTCCTCGGCCTCCTCGCCCTGCGACTCGAAGTGCTGGATGAACTTCTCGAGCGCGTCCTCGCGGCGGTTGAAGACGAGGTCGTCGGCCAGCGCCCGCTCCTCCTCGGAGATCTCGCCGTACGGCGTGATGTGGTTCGGGTTGACCATCGCCAGGTCGAGGCCGGCCTCGACGCAGTGGTGCAGGAAGACGCTGTTGAGCACCGCGCGGGCGCGCGGCGAGACGCCGAAGGAGACGTTCGAGACGCCGAGCGAGGTCTTGACGCCCGGGATCTCCTCCTTGACGCGGCGGATGCCCTCGATCGTCTCGACGGCGGACGGGCGCCACTCCTCGTCGCCCGTCGTCAGCGTGAAGGTGAGGACGTCGAAGATCAGCGCCTCGCGCTCGAGCCCGTGACCCTCGCACAGCTCGGTGATGCGCCTGGCGATCTCGACCTTGCGGTCGGCGGTCTTCGCCATGCCGACCTCGTCGATGGTCAGCGCGATCAGCGCCGCGCCGTGGGCGACGGCGAGCGGGACGACCCGGTCGGCCTTGTCCTCGCCGGCCTCCAGGTTGATCGAGTTGACGATCGCCCGGCCGGGGATGCGCTCGAGCGCCTCCTCGATGACCTCGGGCTCGGTCGAGTCGACCTGGATCGGCGCGGGGCTCGACAGCGAGATGCGCTTGACGACCTCGCTCATCTGGACGTCCTCGTCCTGGCGCTCGGTCAGCGCGACGCAGACGTCGAGCACGTGCGCGCCGCCCTCGACCTGGTCCTCGGCGATCTGGAGCAGCCCGTCGTAGTCGTCGGCGAGGAGCAGCTCCTTGGCCTTGCGCGAGCCCTGCGAGTTGACCCGCTCGCCGACGAGCGTCGGGCGCGGGTCCTGCACGAGCGGCGCGGCGCCGATCATCGACGAGACGTGGATCTCGCGGCGCTCGGGCCGCGCGCTCGCCTTCGAGCCCTCGACGCGCTCGGCGATCGCGCGGATGTGGTCGGGCGTCGTGCCGCAGCAGCCGCCGACGATGCCGACCCCGTAGCGGTCGACGAACTCGCCGAGGACGGTCGCGAGCGGCTCGGGCTGCTCGGGGAAGATCGTCTCGCCGTCGGGGCCCTGGATCGGCAGGCCGGCGTGGGGGATGCAGTGGACGGGCAGCGGCGACGTCTCGCCGAGGAAGCGGATCGCGTCGCGCATGTCCTCGGGGCCGGTCGAGCAGTTCAGGCCGAGGACGTCGGCGCCGAGCGCGTCGATCGTCGTCAGGACCGACGAGATGTCGGTGCCGAGCAGCATCTTGCCGCCGTTGGGCAGCAGGCTGACGCTGATCTGGATCGGCACCTTCCGGCCCACGGCGGTGAACGCCGCGCGGGCGCCGAAGATCGCCGCCTTGACCTCGAGGATGTCCTGCGCTGTCTCGATGATGATCAGGTCGACGCCGCCCTCGAGGAGGCCGGTCGCCTGCTCGGTGAAGACCTCGACCAGCTTGCGGAACGAGATGTTCCCGAGCGTCGGGTCGTCGGAGGCGGGGAGGAACCCGGTCGGGCCGATCGAGCCGGCGACGAACAGGTCCTCGCCGACCGCCTTGCGGGCGATCCGCGCGGCGCTCGTATTGATCTCGAGGGTCCGATCTCCCAGGCCCCACTCGTCGAGCTTCAGCCGGCTGGCCTGGAAGGTGTTCGTCTCGACGACCTCGGCGCCCGCCTCGACCATCGACTCGTGGACGCCCTGGATGACGTCGGGGCGGTTGAGGTTGAGCACCTCGTGGGCGCGGCCGGGGAGGCCGTAGTCCTTCTCGAGGGAGAGGTCGAAGGCCTCGAGCGTCGCGCCCATGCCGCCGTCGAAGACGACGACGTGGTCGCGCACCGCTGCCAGGAAGTCACGATCGGCCATGACCGCTCAGGCTAGCAACCTTGACACAGCTGTGTCAGGGTCTGGCGAGGCGCAGCGTGACCGGCGCGACGACCCGCACGCCGCGGGCCGCCTCGGTCGTCACGACCGCCACCAGCCGCACCCGCATCCGCGGGTCGCGCCGCAGCCGCCGCAGCGCGGAGCGCCGCAGGACGATCCGCCCGCGCACGGCGCCGTTGCCGCGCGAGCGGAAGCTGCCGCGGCCGAGCGGGCGGCGGGCGCGATCGGTCAGGCGCAGCGTGCCGCGCACCGGCGAGTCGAAGCTCATCCGCAGGCGGATGACCCCCCGCCGGCTCGCCACGAGCGGGCCGCGGATGCGCAGGCGCAGGCGCCGCGTGATCCGGATCGGCGGGCGCGGCTCGGTGACGGGCGGCGCCGCGCCCGGCCCGCCGTCGCCCGTGTCGCCGCCGGGCGGGGGCGGGCTCTCCTCGCCCCCGGGCGCCGGCTCCTCCTCGGCGGGCGGATCGGGCTGCGGGCCGTACGTCGCCGTGAAGAGGGTGTGGTCGCTGAAGGAATCGTCGCCATCCCTGACGTGCCAGATCGCCACGGCGCCGCCCTGGCGGTCGCCGAGGAGGCGCAGCCCGAACGTGTCGCCGGCCGTGAACGGCGGGCCGGCGATCCGCTGGATCGCGTTCGACCCGGCGGGCTGGAGCGCCGAGTAGAGGAAGGACCCGTAGGCCTGGAAGCTCGACTGCGACGAGCCGAGGAGCAGCAGCTCGTCGCCGGCCAGCGGCGCGACGCGCGGGTCCAGCGCGCCGTCCTCCTCGGTGCGGAGGATCCGCGTGGTCGAGAGCGGCCCGGTGATCGCGCCGCTCGTGACGCGCACGCCGATCGGCTCGTTCCAGTCGCGGTAGGCCGCCGCCACGTCGCCGTCCGTGCCGATGGCAAGGGTGACGGTCGTCGGCTCCCTCGTCGGCACCACGACAGCGGGAGCCGAGAACGAGCCACCCGCCGGGCGGCGCACGAGCCGGACGCCGTGGCAGGTGGGGAGGACGGCGGCGTCGCCCGCGTCGTTGACGGCGATCTGGACGACCCATATGCAGCGGTCCCACTCCGCGGCCTCGACGGGGGTGGTCCATGCCCCGCCCGCCGGGCGCGCGAGGGTGAGCACGCGGTGCTCCCAGCCCATGAACATCCCCAGCGGGTGGGTCTCGCCGTAGGCGACGACGAGGCCCCCGGCGGCGTCGGCGCCCACCTCGACGAGCCCGTTCAGGGTGTCGCCCGACGCCTCCGGCGTGGCGATGACGGCCGGCGCCGACCACGCCTCGCCCGGCTCGGCGGTCGACGTCAGCAGCTCGTCGTCCTGCGCCCAGACGACGGTGATCGCGCCGCCGCCCGCGATGGCCAGCTCGCCGAGCCCCGGCGGGGCGGGCAGCAGGGTCCAGTCGCCGGCGGGCGAGCGCCGGGCGACGACGGGCCCCTCGTCGGTCTCATAGCCGAAGGCGGCGAAGCCGTCGGGCGCGACGGCGACGGACGGCTCGCGGGAGTTGGTGCCGGCGCCCGGCGGCGCCGAGGGCCCGC
This sequence comes from Solirubrobacteraceae bacterium, assembly GCA_036388715.1. Lineage (GTDB taxonomy): Bacteria > Actinomycetota > Thermoleophilia > Solirubrobacterales > Solirubrobacteraceae > CADCVT01. The sequence continues at coordinate 4,908 of DASVRH010000268.1, forward strand.
GGAAGTCGCCGTCGATCACACGGTCGAACAGCTCGACCCCGTCCGGGCCGGTGATCGCCGCGACGACGTCGCCGCGCGTCCCGATCGCGGAATCGGGGATGGACCGGGGCCCGGCCTCGGTGGGGCTCTGCTGCTCCGGCACTCCCCAGCCGACGGCGGCGGAGGCCGGGGGGGTGGCGGCGAGCGAGCAGGCGAGGGCGAGGAGCGGCGCGAGGCGCCGGAGGCCGATCCGTGGCATCCACAGACACTAAGGCGGAGTTTCGGCGCTGGCAAGCCGAACACCCGTCGAGGTGCGGCAAGATGCGCCCATGCCGGAGCCCGCGATCCGCATCGGACGCCACACGTACGGGCACGACGCGAAGACGTTCATCCGCTACCCGGGCGGCGACGACATCGAGATCGGCGCGTTCTGCTCGATCGCCGCCTCGGCCCGCATCCTCTCGGGCGGCGAGCACAGGCCCGACGCCCCCACCACCTTCCCGGTGCGCGCGCTGATGCTGGAGGACGCGGGCGCGCCGGACATGCGCGCCACGGGCCCGACGCGGATCGGCTCGGACGTGTGGATCGGCCACGGCGCGACCGTCATGGGCGGCGTCACGATCGGCCACGGCGCGGTGATCGCGGCCGGCGCGGTCGTGCGCGAGGACGTCCGCCCGTACGCCGTCGTCGGCGGCGTCCCCGCGCGCGAGCTGCGCCGCCGGTTCGACGACGCGACGGTCGAGCGCCTGCTCGCGCTCGAGTGGTGGACGTGGCCCGACGCCGCGATCCGCGAGCTCGCGCCGCTGCTGGACGGCGACGTCACCGCCTTCCTGGACCGGGCCGAGGCGATGGCCGCGGAAGGGTTCGAGAACGCCTCGGACGCCACCGCCTCCGAGGAGGACGACGTCGTCGCGGACGGGCCGCTCCCGCGCGGCTCGGCCCTGCGCTACGAGGTCATCGACGGCGACTTCGCCGCCGCCCACCAGCTCGCGCTGCGGCGGGTCGGGCGCGAGCGCCGCGTGCTCGAGCTGGGCTGCGCCACCGGCGACGTCACGCGCGCCCTGCGCGCGCAGGGGTGCACCGTCGTGGCGATCGAGGGCGACCCGGCGGCGGCGGAGCGCGCGCGGGACGGGGCGGAGCGGGTCATCGTCGCCGACCTCGACGGCTTCGACGCCGGCGAGCTGGGCGACGACCGGTTCGACGCGGTGCTGGCCGGCGACGTCCTCGAGCACCTCCGCGACCCCGGCCGGCTGCTGCGCACGCTGCACCCGCACCTGCGCGCGGGCGGCTTTCTCGTCGCCTCGATCCCGAACGTCGCGCACGCCAGCGTCCGCTTCGACCTGCTGCGCGGGCGCTTCGACCGCACGCCCACCGGCATCCTCGACGAGACCCACCTCCAGTTCTACACGCGCGAGAGCGCCGTCGCCCTGGTCGAGGACGCCGGCTACGCCGTGTGGTCGATCGATCCCGTGCGGCTCGAGTTCGGCGCGGAGTGGGGGAGCGTCCCCGACGACGCCCGCGCCGCGGTGATGGCCGACCCGGACGCCCTGGTCGTGCAGTTCGTGATCACCGCGTTCGCCGTGCCCCAGGGGCTCCCCGCGTGGGCGGCCGCCGACCTGCGGCGGCTGCGCGAGGAGCGCGACGC
>DASVRH010000269.1:0-5345 GCA_036388715.1 Solirubrobacteraceae bacterium
GACATCGTCGACGTGCGCCACGAGCAGAGTGCCGCCTTCGCCGCCGAGGGGTGGGCGAAGGTGACGCGGCAGCCGGGCGTGTGCGCCCTGACCGCGGGCCCGGGCGTCACGAACGGCATGAGCGCCATCGCTTCCGCCTCGATGAACAACTCGCCGATGGTGGTCTTGGGCGGGCGGGCGCCGGCGATGCGGTGGGGGCAGGGGTCGCTCCAGGAGATCGACCACGTGCCGTTCGTGCGGCCGTTGACGAAGCTCGCGACGACGGCGGATTCGACCGCGGAGATCCCGGGGCTGCTCACCGAAGCCCTCGTCTCTTCGCTCACCCCACACACGGGGCCGACCTTCATCGACTTCCCGCTCGATCACGTCTTCAGCCACGCACCCGACGACTCCTCGCCCGAGCCGCTCCCCGACCCGAGCGCCGGTCCTCCCGCCCCCGACGTCTCCTCCGCGCTCGCCCTCCTCCGCGAGGCGGAGCGGCCCGTGATCATGGCCGGAACCAACCTGTACTGGGGGCACGGCGAGGAGGCTCTGCTCCGCCTCGCCGAGCAGCTCCGCATCCCGGTGTTCCTGAACGGCCTCGCGCGCGGGTGTGTCCCCGCCGACCACGAGCTGTATTTCAGTCGCGCGCGATCCGCCGGGCTGAAGGAGGCCGACGTCGCGATCGTGATCGGCGTGCCGATGGACTTCCGGCTCGGCTTCGGGGCGTCGTTCGGCGAGGAGACGGAGATCATCGTGGTGCAGCCCGCCGAGCCTGTGCGCGAGCACCCGCGGCCGGTCGCGGCCGAGCTGTACGGAGCGCTGCCGGCGACGCTCGACGCGCTCGCCTCGGCCGCGGGCGGTCCCTCGCGCGAGCCGTGGATCTCGCACCTGCGTGGCGTCGAGACGGAGAAGCGCGAGGCGGAGCGGGCCGAGAGGGAGGACGACCGCGCGCCGCTGCATCCCATGCGGCTGTACGCCGAGCTCGCCGACGTGTTGGACCGCGACGCGATCGTCATCGGCGACGGGGGCGACTTCGTCTCCTACGCCGGCCGGGTCGTCGATACGTATGCGCCGGGCTGCTGGCTCGACCCGGGGCCCTTCGGGTGCCTGGGCAGCGGCCCCGGCTACGCGCTCGCGGCGAAGATCGCGTATCCCGATCGCCAGGTCGTATTGCTGTTGGGCGACGGCGCCTTCGGCTTTGGCGGGATGGAGTTCGACACGTTGAGTCGCCACGGCGTCGACGTCGTCGGCGTCATGGGCAACAACGGCATCTGGGCGCTCGAGAAGCACCCGATGGAGTTCTTGTATGGGTACAGCGTCGCCGCCGACCTCGTGCCGGAGCGGCGGTACGACCAGATGGTCGAGGCGCTCGGCGGCCACGGCGAGCTCGTCCGCGAGCCTTCCGACTTCAAGCCGGCTTTGGAGCGCGCGTTCTCCGCCGGCAAGCCGGCGCTCGTCAACGTGCTGACCGATCCGACCGTCGTCTACCCGCGCAAGTCCAACCTGGCCTGAGCCCGCGCGGCACCCCTCTGCGACGCTCCCGCCTCCACGACTGCCTGACCCTCAGTCGCGCCCACAAAAGGAAACCGCCCCCACGAGGGGGGCGGCTTCCGAAGTGGCCCCGTCAGGACGGGCAGGGGTACGTGCCATGAAAGGGCCGGTTAGTCGGTCGGGCGGCGGGAGGCGCCGTCAATGCGGCTTCGCCCGACCTATGCGACCGGTTCGGAGCAAGCTCTTCCCCGGCCGCCACGCAGTATCGACGGCCTGTCGAACCGCGCCCATCGAACATTCGTTGAGATGTTGTTGCGGAACTCGGTATCTGCGCTACTGCGCGCCGACGCGGCGCAACGCCGCTCCTCGGAGGATGTCGTGCTCGGAGACCTCGACCTCCTCGAGCCCGAACGCGCGCAGCACCTCGATCAGCACGGCCAGCCCGGCCACGATCGTGGGCGCGCGATCGGGATGGAGGCCGACCACGTCGCGCCGCTCCTCGTTCGGCATCTGGGCCAGGCGGGCGAGCAGCTCGTCGAGCCGGGGCAGTCCGAGCGCGTGGCCGTGGACGGCTTCCGGGTCGTAGGGATCGAGCGCGAGGTCGATCGCCGCTGAAGAGGTAGCGGTCCCCGCCACCGCGATCGCGTGTTTCACCCGCTCGCGCACCTCTCCCGGAACCTCGCGTCCGATGATGCTCTCGACCTCCGTCGCAAGCGCGGTCAGCTCGTCCGGCGTCGGCGGGTCCGAGTCGAGATGGCGCTCGGTCTGCCTGACCACGCCGACCTGCATCGAGACGAAGAACGTCACCTCGTTCCCGCGGCCGACCACGACCTCGGTCGAGCCGCCGCCGATGTCGACCACGACCTCCTCCGCCGCGCCGCCCCCGCCGCCGGGGCGCTCCCCGCCCCCGGGGCCCTCCGCGCTCGCACCGCGCTCACTCGTCGCGCCGAGGAACGTCAGCGCCGCCTCCTCCTCGCCCGGGATCGTCTGCGCGTCCAGGCCGAACCGCTCCCGCACCGTCGCGGTGAAGTCCGCGCCGTTGCTCGCGTCCCGCACCGCGCTCGTCAGCACCGCGGTCGTCGCGTCGACGCCGCCGGCGTCGATCTTCTCCCGGTAGTCGGTGAGGACGGCGAAGACGCGCTCCATCGCCTCGTCCGCCAGCGCGCCGGTCTCGTCGACGCCCTGGCCCAGACGGGTGACGCGGGACTCCCGCTCGAGCTCCGCCGTCACGCGGCGCTCGTGGACCTCCGCGATCAGGAGGCGGGTCGAGTTCGTTCCGATGTCGACGACGGCGACGCGCACGGGAGGCGGCGAGGCTATCCGCCGGCGGGGTGGGGGAGCGGCCGCCCGTCGAGGCCCGCCAGCAGGTTCTCGACCGCCAGCTCCGCCATCCGCTCGCGGGCGGCGTGCGTGGCCGAGCCGATGTGCGGGACGACGAGGACGTTGGGTGCTTGCAGGAGCGGATGGTCGGGCGGGAGCGGCTCGGGGTCCGTGACGTCGAGCGCGGCGCCTCCCAGGTGTCCCTCCTCGAGCGCCGTGCGGAGCGCGTCGGTGTCCACGAGCCCACCGCGCGCGGTGTTGACCAGGATCGCGCCCGGCTTCATCGCGCGGAGCTCGGCGGCCCCGATCATCCCCTTCGTGGAGTTGGTCAACGGGACGTGGAGGCTGATCACGTCCGCGCGCGCGAGCGCGTACCCGAGCGGGGTGTCGCGGTGGATGGGGAGGACCTCCATCCCGAACGCCTCCGCGCGTTCCGCCACGGCCTTCCCGATGCGGCCGAAGCCGACGACCGCCAGCGTGGCCCCGCGGAGCTCCAGGCCCAGCCACCCCGCCGGCTCCCACGTCTTCCACTTCCCTTTGCGCACGTCGTCCGCTGCCTCGGACACGCCCCTCGCCGCGGCGAGGATGAGCGCCATCGTGAGGTCGGCGGTCGCGTCCGTCAGGACGCCCGGGGTGACGCCCACCGCGATCCCGCGTCTCGCGGCCTCCTCCAGGTCCACGTTGTCGGCTCCCACCGCGTAGTTCGAGATGACGCGCAGGTTGGGAGCGGCGTCGAGGAGAGAGGCGTCGACGCGATCGGTCAGCAGGCACAGGAGGCCTTCCGCCTCTGCGAGGTCGTCCGTCAGCTCATGCTCCTCCTCGATCCTCTGCAGGGCGGGGAACGGAAGGGGGCGGGTGACCAGAACGCGAGCCATGGGTAGAGCCTGCCCCATGGAGAGCCAAGAGAGACAAGACGAGACGCAGGGCGACGAGGATCAGCAGGAGTTCGTCGAGCAGGTCGAGAACGACCCGTCGACCGCGTCGTCGGACGGAGACGCCGACGACCTCGAAGAAGTCCGCGGCGGGTAGGGGAGAGTCATGCTCGCGACCCTCATGGTGCTGGCCCAGCGCGGCACGCAGGAACCGCCCGACGAGGGGATCGGGATCGGCCTGATCCTCCTCGGAGTGCTCATCGTGGCCGTCCTCGTCCTCGCCGTCGTCATGGCCTTCCGGACCTACTCGAAGAAGACCCGCGAGCGAGGCCCCGACAAGGAGCCACACGCGCCAGGCCACGCCGGCCGAGCGGGCGACTAGCCCTTCACGCCCCGGCGCACCAGCGCTATAGTTCGCTCCACGCCGCGGGGTGGAGCAGTCTGGTAGCTCGTCGGGCTCATAACCCGAAGGTCGCGGGTTCGAATCCCGCCCCCGCTATCGAGGCCGACCAACGCAGATGGCTCTCGCCAGCCGCCTGCTGAGGCCGACTGAGAACGAAGGCCGCTCGCAAGGGCGGCCTTCGCCGTTAAGATCTCGCCGGCGCTTGTGGTTCCGATGTGGTTCCAATTTGGGCGGGGGCGGAAAGCGGCCTAGCGCGACATAGTCGTCGCATGGCAAGCGCAGCGAAGCGCTCCTACGGCTCCGGACGGCTCTTCGTCCGGGCGGATCCCGGTGGCCGCGAGACGTGGTACGGGTCGTGGCGCGTGGGCGGCCGGCGCGTCAAGCGGCGGGTCGGGCTGAAGCGCCGGCCGTCGATGGCCGACGGCCTCACGCGCACGCAGGCCGAGGCCGAGCTGCGCCGCCTCATCGCGAACACCACGGTCGTCGGCGGCGCCGCCCGCCGTACGCTCGAGGAGGCGGGCACGGCGTACATCGACCACCTCGAGCACGTCATGAAGCGCAAGCGCAAGACAATCGCGGACTACCACGGCTACCTGCGCAAGCACCTCGCGCCGTTCTTCGGCGGCCGCCCGCTCGACAAGATCGACCGCGCCGGCGTCGAGAGCTACCTGCTCGCGAAGAAGCGCGACGGCCTTTCGGCCAAGACGATCCAGAACCACCTCAGCTTCCTGCACGGGACTTCAGCTTCTCGATCAAGCGCGAGTGGGCGACCGCCAACCCCGTTGCCCTGGTCGACCGCCCGAAGGCGCCGCGCTCGGCGCACCGCCGCCTGCGCCTCCTCTCGAAGGAAGACCTCGAGGCGGTCGTCCGCGCGGTGCCCGACGACGACCTCGGCGACGTCGAGCGCCCGCTCTACCTGTGCGCCGCAATGACCGGCCTGCGCCAGGGCGACCTGATCGGCCTGCGCTGGTGCGACATCGACTGGATCGCCGGTCGCGTGCGAGTCGCCGAGAGCTACACCCGAGGAGCGTTCGACTCCCCGAAGTCGCACCGCGGACGGAGCGTCCCGATGAGCGACCGCCTCGCCGGCGAGCTCGAGCGGCACTTCCAGCGCACGCGCTGGCGCGGCGAGCGCGACCTCGTCTTCGCCCACCCGCACACCGGCCCCGTCCTCGACGCATCAAAGCTCCGCAAGCGCTTCCGCCGTGCCGTCGCGGCGGCGGGGGTCGAGGATCTGACCTTCCACGAGCTGCGCCACACGTTCGGCACGCGCAAGG
>DASVRH010000270.1:0-15896 GCA_036388715.1 Solirubrobacteraceae bacterium
GAGATGCGCGACGGCGAGCGCGACGCGGTCGGCTGCCCGTTCGGCCTCTCGCGCGTGCTGGCCGACCAGCACGACGTCGTCGACTCGAAGTGCGCGCTCGTCGAGCGCTTCACGCTCGGCCCGCCCGGCGCTCCCCCGCCCCCACCGGTCGGCCCGTCGCCGCTCGTGCGCGTGCACCTCAAGGGGACCGTGGTGGACCGCCGCGGCATCGCGCGGGTCCGCGTCTCGTGCGCCCCGGCGCCGGTGCCGTGCGCGGGCCGCCTCAGCCTCTACACCCTGCGCAAGCGCAAGCTGACGCGGATGGGCGGGACGAAGTTCGCCGTCCCGGCCGGGACCACCCGCGTCGTCCGCGTGAAGCTCAACAAGAAGGCGCGCAGGCTGGTCCGGCGGCGGCGCAAGGTCCGTACCCAGGTCTTCGTTGCCCACCAGGACCCGAAGGCCAAGCCGATCCGCGTCGCGACGCTCAGCCTGCGGCGAGCACGGCGCTAGCTAGCGGCTGAACTCGGTCCCGCACTGCTTGAACCCGAGCGCGGCTGCGGCGTCGGCCGACTCCAGCGCGAGCTTGCGGTTGCGGGCGATCGCCTCGCGGACGCCCGCGACGTCTTCGGCGTCGAACGCGGCGGCGGCCTCGTCGAGCGCGCGGACCGTGCCGAGGACGATGCGGATGTAGCGCTCGGCGTCCGCGCGCTTCGTGCGCGGCGGGGGCAGCTGCGTGAGCCTGCGGACCATGGGGCGCACGAGGCGAACCGCGGCGCGGTTGAGCTCCATGACCTCCTGCGGCGTGAGCTCGCCGTCCGCGTTCGCCTTCTGCTGGAGCGGCGCGAGCTTCGCCCGGGCCGTGCGCCGGCCGTTCGCGCAGATGCGGTCCCCGCGGGCCAGGTACTGCTCCAGCGGAATGGGCCTGAACTCGCCGAACAGCGTGTCCGGCGTCCGCGGAGGTCGACCGGGCGCGGGGCCATCCTCGGTGTCGTCGCCGCCACCGCACCCCGCGGCCGCGGCCGCGACGAGGAGCGCTGCAAGGCGCCTTCGCACAGCGCCGATGCTACGTGGAGAGGACGGCGCGGAGGCGCACCAGCGCCTCGTCGATCTCCGCCTCGGAGACGATCAGCGGCGGGAGGAGGCGGATCGTCGTCGGGCCGGTGGCGTTGACGACGAGGCGGTGCTCGAGCAGCGCGGCCTTGACCAGATCGGGGGCGCCGCCGTCCTCCACCTCGAACGCGATCATGAGCCCGCGGCCGCGCACCGACGCGACGCGCGGCAGCTCGCGCAGGCCCTCGACGAGCCGCTCGCCCAGCTCGTTGACCCGGGCGTGCAGCGCCGGGTCCTCGAGGACGTCGAGCGCGGCGTTGGCGGCGGCCGCAACGAGCGGGCCGCCCGCGAACGTCGATCCGTGGTCGCCGGGCTGGAGCACGCCGGCGAGCCGCTCACCGGTGATGAGCGCGCCGATCGGCAGCCCACCGCCGAGCGCCTTCGCGGTGGTCATCGCGTCGGGGACGACGCCGCTGCGCTCGTAGGCCCACATCGTCCCGCACCGCGCCAGGCCGCACTGGATCTCGTCGAACAGCAGCGCCGCGCCGTGCTCGTCGCACGCCTCGCGCGCCGCTCGGAGGACGTCGTCGCCGAGCACGTTGACGCCCGACTCGCCCTGCACCGGCTCGAGCAGCACCGCCGCGGTCGTGGGGCCGACGGCGGCGCGGATCGCGTCGGCGGTCGGGTCGACCGCCACGAAGCCGGGCACGAGCGGCGCGAACGGCGCCTGCTTGGCCTCCTGCGGCGTCGCGCTGAGCGCGCCGAACGTCCGCCCGTGGAAGGCGCCGTGCGCGACGACGACGTTGCCGCCCTGCTTGGCCTTGCGCGCGAGCTTCAGCGCGGCCTCGACCGCCTCCGCCCCGCTGTTGGTGAAGAACACGCCGCCGCCGAGCGACGACCGCGACAGGCGCTCGGCGAGCCGCACCATCGGCTCGGTGAAGAAGAGGTTCGAGGTGTGCAGCAGCCGGCCCGCCTGCTCGCGCACGGCCTCGACGACCTTCGGGTGGCAGTGCCCGACCGACGACACGCTGATCCCCCCGAGGAAGTCGAGGTACTCGTTGCCCTCGTCGTCCCAGAGCCGGACGCCCTCGCCGCGCTCGAAGGTCACCGGGTAGCGCGCGTAGGTCTCGAGCAGGCTCATTGCGCGGGCGTGACCTTCGTGCCGATGCCGGCGATCGTGAACAGCTCGAGCAGGAGCGAGTGGGGCTGGCGCCCGTCGACGATGTGCGCGCTCGTGACGCCGCCGTGGATGGCGTCGACGCAGGCCTGGAGCTTCGGGCGCATGCCGCCGGTGATCGTCTCGATCGCGGCCTCGACCTCGTCGGCGCGGCACTCCGAGATGACCGACGCGTGGTCGGCCGGGTCGCGCAGCCAGCCCTCCACGTCGGTGAGGAAGATGACCTTGTAGGCGCCGAGCGCGCGCGCGACCGCAGCCGCGGCCTCGTCGGCGTTGACGTTGTACGAGTGACCCTCGCGGTCGGCGCCGACGGACGCGATCACCGGGATGTAGTCCTCGGCGACGTGGCGGATGACGTCGGCGTCGACGCGGTCGATCGTGCCGACGAACCCGATGTCCTCGCCCCCGGGCGCCGCGGTGCGCGCGACGCGGAACAGCTCGCCGTCGTCGCCGCTGAGCCCGACCGCGGGCTGGCCGTGCCGGTTCATGCGCAGGACGATGTCCTTGTTGACCTTGCCGATCAGCACCATCTTCGCGATCTCGACCGTCTGGGGATCGGAGACGCGCAGCCCGCCGACGAAGTTCACCGGCATGTCGAGCCGCTCCATGTACTCGGTGATCATCGGGCCGCCGCCATGGACGACGACGGGGTTGACGCCGCAGTACTTGAGCAGCACCACGTCGCGGGCGAAGTCCTCGCGCAGCGAGGCGTCCTCCATCGCCGCGCCGCCGTACTTGATGACCACCGTCCGGCCGTGGAACTCGCGGATGTAGGGGAGAGCCTCGAGGAGGGTCTCGACGTCTCTCATGTCGTGTAGTCCGCGTTGATGTGGATGTACTCGTTGCCGAGGTCGGAGAAGAAGACCTCCGTCTCCGCGCCCGGGGCGGGTGGGCCGAATTCGATCTCGAACTCGACCTCGTCGCCCTCGAACGACGCGGAGGCGCCGGTCGCCTGGCCGTCTTTGCACACGGTGGTCCCGTCGATGGCGATGTCGAAGGCGAGCGGGTGGGTGTCCATCAGCGCGCCGCCGACCGCCTGGGCGACGCGGCCCCAGTTCGGGTCGCCGCCGTAGAGCGCGGTCTTGACCAGCGGCGAGTTGGCGACGGCGCGCGCGACGTGCTCGACGACCTCGACCGCGCCGCCGCGGACGACGACGCGGCCGATCCGCCGCGAACCCTCGCCGTCCTTGACGATCAGCAGCGCGAGCTGGCGCAGCAGCGCGTCGAGCGCCTCGCCGAAGCGCAGCTCGGCCTCGGACTCGGGCTCGACCAAGACGCCGCTCTCGCCCGACGCCATGAGGATCGCGGTGTCGTTCGTCGAGAGCTGGCCGTCGACGCTGATGCGGTCGAACGAACGCTTGACGCAGACGCCGAGCAGCAGGTCGCACGTCTCGGCCGACAGCACGGCGTCGGTCTGCACGAAGCACAGCATCGTCGCGAAGTTGGGCTGGATCATCCCCGCGCCCTTGGCCTGCGCGGTGAGGCGCACGGTGCCGCCCGGGAGGTCGACGTCGAGGGCGACGTGCTTGTCGAGCGCGTCGGTCGTGCGGATCGCGTGCGCGAACTCCTCGGCCCCGTCGGGGCGCAGCTCGGGGCGCACGGCGAGCAGGCCCTTGATCGTCACCTGCCCGTCGAGCTGGACGCCGATGACGCCCGTCGAGCAGACGGCGACCTGGTCCTCGGGGCAGCCGGCGACCATCGCGCCGCCACCCTGCATCCGCGCCGCCTCGTCGAGGCCGCGGCGGCCCGTCGCGGCGTTGGCGTTGCCCGAGTTGGCGACGACCGCGCGCAGCGCGTCGAGGCGGCAGCGCTCGCGCGTGATCGTCACCGGCGGCGCCTGCACGCCCGAGCGCGTGAACTTCGCGGCACTCGTCGTCGCGGCGGCGTCGGAGACGACGGCGCCGAGGTCGAGGCCCTCGGGCTTGATCCCCGCGGCGACGCCGCCGGCGCGGAAGCCCTTCGGCAGCCCGCCGTCGGGCGCCTCGCGCACGTGCGCCGGCTGCTCGACCCAGCGCGAGTCGAAGAAGGTCACGCCAGCCCCGCCGTCTCGTCGAGGCCGAACATCAGGTTCAGGTTCTGCACCGCCTGGGACGCCGCGCCCTTCCACAGGTTGTCGATGGCGGCGAAGACGAGGATCTTGCCGGTGCGCTCGTCGACGGTGGCGTGGATGCGGCAGAAGTTCGTGTCGCGCACGTCGCGCGCGCCCGGCGGCGCGTCAGTGAGCTCGACGAAGGGCTCGTCGGCGTAGGCGGTGCGGAACCGCTCGGCGACGTCGGCCTCCCCCTTCGGCGTGACGTAGCAGGAGACGAGCTCGCCCTGGTCGATCGGCAGGAGGTGCGGCGTGAACTGCACGGTCACGCCGAGCTCCTGCTCGATCTCCGGCGTGTGGCGATGGCGTGCGACGCCGTAGGGCTTGACGTTCTCGTCGACGGCGACGAAGTGCGTCTTCTCGGTCGGCGCGCGGCCGGCGCCGGAGACGCCGGTCTTGGCGTCGATGACGACGTCGGCGACGAGGTCGGCGATCGGGTGCAGTGCCAGGACGGCGGCGGTCGGGAAGCAGCCCGGGTTCGCGACGAGGTGCGCCTCGGCGATGCGCTCGCGGTAGAGCTCGGGCAGGCCGTAGACGGCGTGGCCGAACAGCGACGGGGCGCCGTGCTCGCCGTACCAGTCCGCGTAGGTGCCGGGGTCGCGCAGGCGGAAGTCGGCGGAGAGGTCGACGACCTTCACCCCGCGCTCGTGCAGCTGCTCGACCGTGGGCGCGGACGCGCCGTGCGGGTAGGCGACGATCGCGGCGTCGACGTCGCCGTGGGTCTCGATGTCGAAGGCGTCGAGCGTCAGCGGGACGCGGTGGTACGGGTACAGCTCGTCGAGCCGCACGCCCGCGTCCGAGCGCGAGGTGACCGCCGCGAGCTCGAAGTCCGGGTGCTGGTGGATCAGGCGCGCGGCGAGCGCGCCCGCGTACCCGCTCGCGCCGGCGACGACGACGCTAGGCACGGCGCTCCACCCCGAGCTCGCGCAGGCCGGCAGCGATCGCCTCCATCCGCTGGTCGACCTCCTCGTCGGTCAGCGTGCGGTCGGGGGCGCGGAAGACGAGGTGCATGGCCAGCGAGTCGCCGTAGACGTCGAAGACCTCGGCCTCGTCGGCGTGCTGCCGCGCGACGCCGACGATCCGCGCCGCCGCGACGCCCTCGGGCCGGACGACCGCGAGGTCGCGCAGGACCGGCGGGAAGCTCGTGAACGCGACGAACGGCGTCTCCTGGGGCGCCTGGGCGATCGCGCGGTCGAGGTCGATCTCGAAGGCGGCGACCGTGCCGCCGAGATCCCACTCGCGCGCGACCAGCGGGTGCACCTCGCCCAGCCAGCCCAGCTCCGTCTCACCGGAGTACACGCGCGCGGAGCGGCCTGGATGGAGGAACGGGTGGGTGCCCTCGCGGACGTCCCACGGCACGCGCAGCGTGTCGAGCAGCGCGGCGACGAGCCCCTTCGCGGCGAAGAAGTCCCACTTCCCGGCCTCACCCCTCCAGCTGCGCGGCACGAGCGCGCCGGTCAGCAGCGCGCCGAGGGCGTGCACCTCGAGCGGGAGGGTCTCCCGCGTGTCCAGGTAGATCGCGCCGCTCTCGAAGAGCGCCAGGTCGCCCGCCCCCCGCGACGTGTTGTGGCGGGCGGTGTCGAGCAGCGAGCCGAGCAGCGTCGTGCGCAGCACGCTCATCTCCTCGCTCATCGGGTTCTCGATGGCGACGAACCGGCGCCGCGGGTCGTCGGCGGGCAGGCGCAGGCGCTCGGCGATGCCCGGCTCGGTGAACGACCAGCCGACGACCTCGTGCAGGCCGCGGCCGACGAGCGCGTCCTCGGCGCGGCGCTTGCCGAGCTGCTCGCGGGTCAGGCGGCCGCTGGCCCCGCGGCGGGAGGGCAGCGTGGCCGGCAGCTTGTCGAGCCCCTCGATCCGCGCGACCTCCTCGACGAGGTCGGCCTCGCGCGTGACGTCCATGCGGCGGAAGTGCGGGACCACCACCCCCAGCTCGTCACCGGACCTCTCCACGCCGAACCCGAGCGACTCCAGGATCTCCACCTGCCGGTCGACGGGCACCTCCAACCCCAGGAGTTGCCCCACCCGCGCGGGTCGGAGTCGAAGCGGGTCAGGCTCGGGCCCCGGCCCGCCGACGTCGATCGTCCCCGGCGCGACGCGCGCGCCGCACAGCTCGACCATCAGCTTGGTCCCGACCTTGAGCGCCTCCAGCGTCTGCTCGGTCGACAGGCCCTTCTCGAAGCGCGCGCTCGCCTCGGAGCGCAGGCCGAGCCGGGTCGAGGTGTGGTGGATCGTCGGGGCGTGCCACGAGGCGACCTCGAGCAGGACCCGCGTCGTGTCGTCGGCGACCTCGGAGCGCGCGCCGCCCATGACGCCGGCCAGCGACGTCGGGCCGTCGGCGTCGTCGATGACGATCTCTCTCTCCTCGAGCGTGCGCGTCTGGCCGTCAAGGGTCTCGATCGCCTCGCCCTGCCTCGCCGCGCGGACGACGAGCTTCTGCCCGGCGACGCGGTCGAGGTCGAACGCGTGCAGCGGGTGGCCGGTGAGGAGCATCACGTAGTTCGTGATGTCGACGACGTTGGAGATCGGGCGCTGGCCGGCTGCCGACAGCCTCGCCTTGAGCCACGGCGGCGACGGGCCGATCTTCACATCCTCGAAGACGCGGGCGGTGAAGCGGGGGCAGAGGTCGGGCACCTCGACCTCGACGCTCGCCTCGGCGATCGGTCCCTCGCTGCCCGGGTCCTCGGCCCACGGTGGCGGCTTGAGGGCGTCGCCCGTGGTGGCGTGGACCTCGCGGGCGATCCCGTAGACGCCGAGGCAGTCCGGCCGGTTCGGCGTGATCTCGAACTCGAGCACCTCGGTGGCGAGCGGGAGGACCTCCTCCAGCCGCGCGCCCGGCGACCCGTCGCCGAGCACGAGGATGCCGCCGTGGTCGTCGCCGATGCCCAGCTCGCGCTCGGACAGGATCATCCCGTTCGACTCGACGCCGCGGAGCTTCGCCTTCTTGATCTTGGTCCCGCCGATGACGCCGCCGGGCTCGACGACCGCGACGACCTGGCCGGCCGCGACGTTCGGCGCGCCGCAGACGATCTGGCGCGGCGCCTCCTCCCCCACGTCGACCATGCAGACGCTCAGCCGGTCGGCGTCCGGATGGCGGTCGGCCTCGACCACCTTGCCGACGAGGAAGTGCTCGACGCCGGCGACGCCGTGGAGGTGCACCGCCTCGAGCTTCGTGCCCGTCATCGTCAGCAGCTCGCCGAGCTCGCGGCCGGGCAGGGTCGCGCCGACGTACTCCTTCAGCCACTCGTACGGGACCCTCATCCGAACTGCTCCAGCAGCCGCAGGTCGTTCTCGTAGAACATCCGCAGGTCGGGGACGCCGTGCTTGAGGAAGGCGATCCGCTCGATCCCCATCCCGAAGGCGAAGCCCTGCACCTTCTCGGGGTCGTAGCCGTGCTCGCGCACGTACTCGAAGACGTTGGGGTCGACCTCGCCGGCGCCGAGGATCTCGATCCACGCCTCGCCCTTGCACAGCGGGCAGCGCGAGCCGTCCCTCAAGAAGCCGTCCTTGCAGTTGAAGCAGGAGACGTCGATCTCGACGCTCGGCTCGGTGAAGGGGAAGAAGTGCGGGCGCAGCCTGACCTCGCGCTCGTCGCCGAAGATCGCGCGGGCGAAGGCGAGCAGGGTGCCTTTCAGGTCGGCGAGCGTGACGTCCTCGTCGACGGCGAGGCCCTCGACCTGGTGGAACTGCGGCGTGTGCGTCGCGTCGCTGTCGCGCCGGTAGACGCGGCCGGGGATGACGATGTAGAGCGGCGGCGGATACAGCTCCATCGCACGGGTCTGCATCGGGCTCGTGTGCGTGCGTAGGACTACGTCTTCCTTGACGTAGAACGTGTCCGAGCGGTCGCGCGCGGGGTGCGTCTCGTTGTGGTTGAGCGAGTCGAAGTTGTAGTAGACGAGGTCGACCTCGGGGCCCTCCATGACGTCGAAGCCGAGGCCGAGGAAGACATCTTCGATCTCCCTGCGCGTCTGGCTGAGAAGGTGGTGGCGGCCGACGGGCTGGGGCGGCGCACCCGGCAGCGTCACGTCGATGCGGTCCTCCTGCAGCTTCGCGTCGAGCTCGCCCGACTCGAGCTCCCGCGTGCGCTCGTCGACGAGCGCCTCGAGCGCCTTGCGCGCCTCGTTCGCGCTGCGCCCCACGAGGCCGCGCTGCTCGGGCGGCAGCTGGGCCACCCCGCGCAGCATGTTCGGCAGCTCGGCCTTGCGCCCGAGGTACTTCACCCGCAGCTGCTCGAGCTCCTCGGTCTTGGTCGCGGCGGCGATCGCGCTCTCCGCCTCGGCGCGGAGCTCTGCGATGCGTGTTGTCGGGTCGGTCATGGGCACAAAAAAGGCGCCGTCTCCGGCGCCCGCGAGTTCCGCGATCGGCTGCGCAGCTACGCGGCCGTCGCCTCGCGGGCCTCGGTACGGCGAAATCGGCGCGTGCGGAACATCGGGGTGAAATTAGCGCACGGCCTCGTAGAGCGCCACCGTCGCCGCCATCGCCGCGTTCAGCGACTCGCCGCGGATCGGGATGTGGGCGACGCGGTCGCACGCCTCGATCACTTCCCGGGGCAGGCCCTCGCGCTCGGCGCCGACGACGAACGTCACCTTCCCGCTCGTCAGCGGCTCCCCCTCTCGCGCGGCGAGCGCGATCGCCGGACGCGGCAGCTCCCCGACGCTCTCGACCCTCGCCACGGGCACCTCGAAGATCGCGCCCATCGAGGCACGCACCGCCTTCGGCCCGAAGGGATCCGCGCAGTCGGGGCCGAGCGCGACGGAGTCGGCGCCGAAGGCGAGCGCGGAGCGGAGGATCGTGCCGACGTTTCCCGGGTCGCGGACGCCCCAGAGCGCGACGCAGAGCGGGCCCGCGGGCCGCGCCGGCGCCGGCCGCGCGAAGACTCCGATCGCCCGCGTCCCCGACCCCAACCCCGACACCTCGGCCAGCAGCCCCGGCTCGACCTCGATCCCGTCGAGCCCGGAGCCGGCGGCGACGAGGGTGAACTCGGAGGGGCGGCCCACGACGAGGTCCTCGCCCTCGGCCACGAACAGCGTCTCGTCGCGGCGACGCTGCAGCCGGCGGACCAGCTTCAGCTTCGCGTTGTCGGCGCTGGTGATCAGCTGGCGTCGTTGGCGGCCTTGGCGGCCGCGGCGATCCCGGCGAACGTCTCCGGGTCGCGGACCGCGATGTCCGCGAGGACCTTGCGGTCGAGCTCGATGCCCGCGGCCTGCACGCCGTGGATGAACTGCGAGTAGTTCATGCCGTTCTGGCGGGCGGCCGCGTTGATGCGGGTCACCCACAGACGGCGGAAGTCACGCTTCTTGTTGCGCCGGTCCCGGTACGCGTAGGAGTCGGCCTTCATGACCGTCTCCTTCGCCTTCTTGTACCGGCGGCTGGCGTCGCCGCGGTAGCCCTTCGCGCGCTCGAGCGTCGCGCGGCGCTTCTTCTTCGCGTGGACGGAGCGCTTGACGCGGGTCATCTAGCGGCCCTGCCCCTGGAGCAGGCGCTTGGCGTTCTTCGCGTCCTTGCCCTGGATGTCGACCGGATCGCCGAGGCGGCGCTTGCGCTTGGCCGACTTCTTGCCGAGGTTGTGCGACGTGAAGGCATGCCTCGCGCGGACCTTGCCCTTGGCGGTCAGCTTGAAGCGCTTCTTCGCGCCCGAGTGGGACTTCATCTTCGGCATGAGCAGCGCAGGAGGATAGCGGCAGGGGTCCCGGCGCCGCCGCGGGCTACCCGGTCGCGCGCCAGCCGAACTCGACGGACGGGCTGCTGCCGTAGCTCACCGAACCGGTGTTCTGGATCGTCATCGTGATCTCCGAGCCCGGTGGCACGGACGCGGTCTCCGCACCCGAGTCGCAGGTGCGGCTGCCCGCCGGGACCGTGCAGCCGATCGAGTTCGGTCCACTGAGCCTGAACTCCAGGCTCACGTTCGCCGGGAGGTTGGAGCCGACGCGGACCGAGAGGTCGCGGAGGGTGACGGTCGCGTTGGGCGTCAGGACGTTCTCGGAGCTCGGGGCGCTGTTGGTGTCCGCGGGATTCGTGAAGACGCTGGCCCCGGGGCCGAGCGACCCGAGGTTCTGGACGCCGCCGAAGGACGCGCTGGCGGCGGAGGACCCCTGGACGCCCTCCTCCCCCTGCTCGCCCTGGCCGCCCTGCGACCCCGGCTGCCCCTGCGGCCCCGGCTGCCCCTGCGGCCCCGGGACGCCCTGCGGCCCGGCCGCCCCCTGGGCGCCCGCCGGCCCGCGCTGGTTCCAGACGAGCGCCGCCTCGCGCCTGGAGCAGCTCTTGTCGCTGTCGATCACCCGCAGCGTCCCCTTGCGCGGGCTGCTCTTCTTGCGGCATGCCTTGACGGTTCCGTCGGGGCCGGGGATCGCCGCGACCGCGAACGCCCCGCCGCCGATGACGGCCGCGGCGGTGAGGACGACCACGGCGTGGCCGAGGGTCAGCGGCTTGCGCAAGAGATGCGTGAACATGCGGCCTCCGAGCGTCGGAACCGGAAGCGCACCGCCAGCGCGAACGAGGCTGGTCCGAGCCTCTCCACCCGCAACGAGGAGCTACGGTCGTTTCGGCGACGCTAACCGGGCCCGTGAGGCTGAGTCAAGCGATGAGTTCCGCCGTCGTCGTGAGTCTCTCTTGCCATGCCCTCCACCTACACGTTCGACGTCGTGTCCACCCTCGACGGGTACGGCTCGTACAACAGCGAAGGCGACTGGGGCGGCTTCTGGAGCAAGCACGGCCCCGAGTTCCTCGCCCATCGCCTGGCCCAGTACGAGGCCGATCAGCGCATGGTCCTCGGCGCCACCACGTACCGCGAGTTCGTGGAGATGCTGGGGACCCAGGTCGACGAGGACTGGGACCCGCTGAACGCCTGCATGGTGAGCATGCCGACGACGGTGGTCTCGACGACGCTCGAAGAGCCGCTCGAATGGCCGAACGCGACCGTCGCGCGAGGCGACGCCGTCGACGTCGTCGCACGGCTGAAGGAGGAGTCCGACGTCCCCCTGCGCTCGCACGGGAGCCTGTCGATGAACCGCGCGCTCATGGCCGCCGGCCTCGTCGACCGCGTCCAGGTGACGATCTTCCCCGTCATCTCCGGCCGGACCGGCGCTGACCCGATCTTCGCCGGAGCGGCCGACTTCGACCTCGAGCTGCTCGAGGCCCGCACCCTCGACGGCCGGACCCAGGAGCTCGTGTACGCCCCGACCCTGCACGCCTGAGGCGGCACAGCTCGCCGCGCTGACCCGTGCCCCCTATTTGAATCGAGGGCCGGTCTCCGCGCCCAGCGACAAGATTCTCTGAGCGAGTGCCGCCAAAGGGGAAGCGACCTCGCAGAAGTCACGAAGGGCCACCCTGGCATCCCCCATCGCCCACGCGCGAATGCCGTGGTCGTCGGAAACGAAATCAGGGTCGTCGATGTCTCGCTCCTGCGTTTCGAGAAACTCCAGGGCGCGAACCGCATGCACCATCAGGGCCACGCCGGTGGGATGCAAGAGGAGAACGGGCCCAAAACGATCCACCGCGTCCGCGAGCCGACGGAGCTCGGCCTGGACGCTCGCATTGGAGCTGAGGACGATCTCGCGGATTGAGTCGATGTTGTCGTAGTCCTCGAGACGTGCCAGAGCCGACTGGGCGTTTCGGTGAGCCTCGATGGCGGGATGCGCCAAATGTGTCCCAGCTGCCAAGAATGCCGGTCGGAACCGGCGTTCTTCTCGAGCCTGGATGCGCGCGTCCAGGAATCGCTCCAGCGCGACGCCGAAAGCGGTCAGCACTACGAGCTGGACGCTGACGGCAGCCACGATCTGGTGGCTCGCCATGTAACGCGAGAAGGCAGGCACAGTGGCGTCTAGGAACACCGGAGCGACCAAGAGTGCGGCGAGGGCGAACGCTACGTACGCAGCGCGGCCACGCAGGCGGCGACCTAATGACCGCGTGACGACCAGCACCGGCATGCGCTGAGTATCCAACCGAAGCCGGACCTCCTCGCCCTCCGCGCGACCGGCGCGCGGCGAACGCCCCAATCCGGACGTGTGACGTTGTGCCGGCCATGCGGGACGAACCCTCCGCACGTCGCCAGACGTCGTGACGCGTGTGACGTTGTGCCGGCTGCTCGCCGGGAGGCCCGGGAGCCACCGACGCCGCCCGCTGCCGACGCGGTGACGGGCCTAGCGGCGAGCGTGGCTGGGCGGGCGGGCGGCCGCGGCCAGGTCGGTCAGGAGTGACGCCGCGCGGTCGCGGCGGAGGCCGGACGCTCGCTCAGTCGGCGAGCTGCTCCGGCGAGCCGAGGGGTTGCTCGGACTTGTTGGTGTGGTGCTGCTGGGGCCCGCGCTTCTGCGCGGCGCCGTCCTCGGCGGCGGCGGCCTCGGCCTCCTCGTCGGGCGGGGCGATCTCGCCGGAGAGGACCGCCTTCGACGGGCCGAGCATCATCGTCATGTTGCGGCCGTCCTGCTGGGGGCGCTGCTCGACGATGGCGAGCTCGGCCAGCTCCTCGGCGAGGCGGTCGAGGATCATCTCGCCGCGCTCGGGGTGCGTGACCTCGCGCCCGCGGAACATGATCGTGACCTTGACCTTGTCCTTGTGGCGCAGGAAGCGCTCGACGTGGCGCTTCTTGGTCTCGTAGTCCTGCTCCGCGATCTTCGGCCGGAACTTGATCTCGCGGACGACGATCTGCTGCTGGTGCTTGCGGGCCTGCTTCTGCTTCTGGGCCAGCTCGTACTTGTACTTCGAGTAGTCCAGGATCCGCGTGACCGGCGGCTTGGCCTCGGGCGCGACCTCGACGAGGTCGAGGTCCTTGTCCTGCGCGTAGCGGAGGGCCTTGTCGGTGGGCATGACGCCCATCTGCTGGCCGGTCTCGTCGATGAGCCGCACCTCGGGAACCCGAATGCGCTCGTTGATCCGGGTCGTGTCCCGCTCGGGCGGGCGCCGGTCGAACCTGCGAGGGACCGGCAAGTTAGTTGTGTCGCGGCGTCGTCAAGCCGGGGCGAGTATAGCCGTGTGCGCCCCCGGCGCCAGTGCCGCTGGACGGCTAGAGCAGCTTGGCGAAGTGCCGCTGCTCGCGCCGGTAGACCGGGACGAAGATCGCGAGCAGGACCACGGCGTAGCCGATCGGCGCGAGCACGTGCCACCACGCCGGCGCCTGACCGTCGATCAGGATCGCCCGGAAGCCCTCGAAGATCCCGGTCACCGGATTGAGCATCAGGACGTCGTGCGTGTAGCCGTAGACCTCCTCGAGCGCGATCAGGCCGGGCGCGAGGAAGAACATGGTCCGGATCGCGCTGACGATGAACGGGTTGACGTCGGGCATCCAGACGCCGATCAGGCTCACCGGATACGCGAAGGCCACCGCGAGCACGAAGGTGATCGCGATCATGAGCGGCAGGAGCAGGATTGCCGGCGTCGGCGCGATCCCGTAGACCGCCATCATGATCGGCAGGATCAGGAGCGTCGCCGTGAAGCTCACGAGCTCCGTCATCGCCGTCGCGATCGGGATCAGCACGCGCGGGAAGCCCATGTTGGCGATGATCGAGCGCCGGACGTCGACGGCCCGCAGGGCGTTGACCGACGTGGACATCAGCAGCTGGAACGGCACGACCGCGCACGCGATGCTCAGCCCCGGCGCGATCCCCGGCCGGTCGATGACGAGCGCGATCAGCGCCAGGTAGACGCCGAGCGCCGCGAACGGGTCGGCGACCCACTTCACGGTCCGCAGCGGCCCGCGGCCGTAGCGCGTCTTGATGTCGCTGCGGGTCAGCGCGAGCAGGACGTCGCGGGTCGACGCGGTGGATGGGGCGGACGCGGCCACGCGGCCCGGCAGTCTCGCAAAGACTGTGAGCGAACGCACGTTCGCACCGGAAACCGACGCTACGGTCTTCTGACGTCCGCGGGCCACGGCCGAGCGCTGTCTACGTGCGCCGCCACATCGCCCGCATGACTCCCGGAGGTAGTACCGATGACCCTGCGACGCATCGCGCTCGCGGGTGCCGCCGGCGCGTGTGCGCTGGCCCCCGCCGCGCCGGCCCATGCGATCGGGCCGCTGACCGACAAGCCCGACACGATCGACCCCGTCATCCGCATGGCGGAGCGTGCGCACGACCGCGCCCGCGACCGCAACCTGCGGCTGTTCCGCACCAACGCGAAGCTGCGCGGCACGGACCCGCGCGAGCGCAAGGAGCGCGAGCTGCGCGACTGGAGCGTCCGCCACATCCGCGTCTCCAACGAGCGCCTCGAAGAGCGCAACCGCGCCCTGCGCAAGCAGGCCGCCGTCGCGACGCCGCCGCACCTGCAGGCCATCGCCGCCTGCGAGTCCGGCGGGAACCCGGCGGCCGTCGACGCCAGCGGCACCTACCGCGGCAAGTACCAGTTCGACCTCCAGACGTGGGCGTCCGTGGGCGGCAGCGGCGACCCCGCCGCCGCACCGGAGGCCGAGCAGGATCGCCGCGCCGCGATGCTCTACGCCCGCGCCGGCAGCACGCCGTGGCCGGTGTGCGGCGGCTGACCCACGGGTAGCTTGGCGGCGGTGGACGCCGCCGAGCTACGCGCGCAGTTCCCCGTCTTCGAGCGTGTCGCGTACCTGAACGCCGGGACGTGCGGGCCGCTGCCCGCCGCCGCGCGCCGCGCCCTCGACGACGCCTTCGGCCTCGGCGAGGTCGAAGGGCGCCGCAAGGCGTACTACGACCGGCACCTCGCGCTGCTCGACCGGCGGCGCGAGGCCTACGCCGGCCTCCTCGGCGCCCGCGCCGAGGACGTCGCCGTCACCACCTCGACCAGCGAGGGCGTGGGGCGCGTCCTCAGCGGCCTGGAGCTGGCGGCGGGCGACGAGATCCTGACCAGCGACGCCGAGCACCCCGGTCTGCTCGGCCCGCTCCTCGGCGCGAAGGCCCGGCACGGCGTCGCCATCAGGACCGCCCCGCTCGCCGACCTCGCGAACCACGTCACCCCGCGGACCAAGCTGATCGCCTGCTCCCACGTCGGCTGGGTCACCGGCGACGTCGCGCCGCCGCTCGCCGCCACCGGCGTCCCGGTCCTGCTCGACGGCGCGCAGGGCATCGGCGCCGTCCCGGTCGACGTCGACGAGCTCGGCTGCGCGTTCTACGCCGGCTCGGGCCAGAAGTGGCTGTGCGGCCCGGTCGGCACGGGGATGCTCTACGTCGCCCCGGAGTGGCAGACGCGCCTGAAGCCCCTCACGTTCGCCTACGGGAGCTACGCGGACTCGAGCCGCGCCCTGGAGCCGGAAGCTCTGCACGACGGCGCGCGCCGGTTCGACACCGCCGCCATGAACCCCGAGCTCGCCGCGGCGGCGCTCGCCTCGCTCGACGTGCTGGCCGGCTTCGGCTGGGACAACGTCCACGACCGCGCGCGCACGCTCGCGCGCGAGCTCGCGACCCGGCTCGCCGACGGCGGCCGCGCCGTCGGCCCGCGCGGCGAGACGACGCTCGTCTCGTGGGAGGACCAAGATCCCGAGGCGACCGCCGCGAGGCTCACCGAGCAGGGGATCGCCGTGCGCTTCATCCCCGGCACGCCATACCTGCGCGCCTCGGTCGGCGCGTGGAACGACGAGGACGACCTCGCGCGGCTGCTCGCCGCGCTGTGACGATCCGCTAGCGGCGCTGCCAGGCGCCGGGAGCGCGGGTG
>DASVRH010000271.1:0-3320 GCA_036388715.1 Solirubrobacteraceae bacterium
CGACGCGGCGGCGACGCGGACCGCCGCGCCGCGGGTCCGCGCGAAGGCCTGCCACGCCAGCGCCTGCTGGGCGAGCAGCGCGCCGACGTCCACGACGCGCGCGCGATCGCGGGCGCGCCGGCCCGCGCGGGCGGCGTCGAGGTCCTCGAGCGCGCGACCCGCGCGGCGCAGCTCGACGTCGATCGCCCCGAGCCGCGCGGTCGCTCCGCGCTCGCGACGCGCCGCGTGCAGCGCCAGGCCGGCCGCGTTCAGGGGCCCCGCGATCTCGTGCACCGCGCGCACGACGAGCTCGGAGCGCCGCCGGGCGGACACGAGGAGGAAGCCCGCGACGAGCCAGCCGGTCAGCGCGGGGACGACGAGCGGCGTCATCCGGACACCGGCCCGTCGACCAGCCGGTACCCGACGCCCCACACGTTCACGACGTACCGATCCCCGTGCCGGCCGAGCTTCTGGCGCAGCCGGCAGGCGTGCGAGTCGAGCGTCCTCGTGGCGCCGAGCGAGCGGAAGCCCCAGACGCCGCGCAGCAGCTCCTCCTTCGTGAAGACCCGCACCGGCTCGGCGGCCAGCGCGCGCAGCAGCGCGAACTCCTTCTGTGACAGCTCCACCCGCTCGCCGCGCACGGTCACCTCCCGCGACGGAGGGTCGAGCTCGAGCGTCCCCACGCGGATCCGCCCCATCGACGGCCGCCGCTGCGTGCGCCGCAGCAGCGCCGCCACGCGAGCGCGCAGCTCGGCGTAGGAGAACGGCTTGGCGACGTAGTCGTCGCAGCCCTTCTCGAAGCCGCGGATCCGGTCCAGCTCACCCCGGCGTCCGCTCAGGACAAGGATCGGGAGCGCCGGATCGACCCGCGAGGCCACCCCATCGGCCTCGCGCACGCGGCGGACGAGATCGAGCCCGGACCCGTCGGGCAGCCCGACGTCGATCAGCGCCAGGTCGGGGAACTTCGTCTCCATCAACCGCCATCCGTGGCGCGCGGAGTCGGCGGCGACGACGTCGTGGCCGTCGGCCACCAGGTTGTCGGCGAGGAACGCTCGGGTGGCGTCGTCGTCCTCGACGACGAGGATCGTGGAGGCGTCATCGGTCATGCAGGCGACGAGCCGAGCGCGACCGCGAGTTCGCCCCCTTCTCAGTCGACGAAGCCGCGGTCGGGGTCGACGGCGCACAGCTCGAGGCCGCGCTCGTCGGTCAGGTACGCGTACCCCTGGCGCGGCTGCCAGCGCGCCGTCGGATCGAGCCGCTCGTACCGTTCGCGCCGCGCCCGCCGGTCGTCCGCCGCGATCATCCGCAGGTGGTAGACCTCGAGGTCGGCGCGCCCCACCGAGACCCCCAGCGGGACCTTCGGCGCGTGCAGCTCCGCGTCGGAGAACGTCTGTCCGGGGGCGACCGCGAAGAGCCGCGGCGGCGCCTTGCCGCCCCACAGCCCGTCGCAGCGGAACGCCTCGCGCGACCCCCACAGCTCGCGCATGCGCACGGCGTAGGCCGCGTGCTCCCCCGAGGCGATGATCCGCTCCGCCCGCTCCCGGAACCCGCGCTCCAACCGCTCGTCGGCGTCGACCGACATCGCCCACGTCGCCCCGTGGCGCAGCGCCGCGTCGACGAGCCGGCGGAAGTTGCCCATCTCGTCCCAGGCCGGCCTGTCCGCCGCCACGCGCAGGACCTCGAGCACCTCCGGGGCGGCGTCGAGCAGCTCCGCCGAGCCGTCCGTCGATCCGTCGTCGAGCGCCACGATGGCGTCGACCTGCGGCCCGACGTTCCGCAGGAAGCCGGGGAGGTGGCGCATCTCGTCCCGGCACGCCAACAGCGCCAGCAGCCGCTCCGACACGCCGGGCAGTCTGAAGAGCCCTCCGCCGCGGCGCGGCGCGGCTAGGTTGTGCGCCGTGCAGCAGCGTCGGCTCGCCTGTGTCGTGATGACCTTCCGCGGCCGCGAGGACGTCGTCCGCGCGGTGCGGTCGCTCCTCGTCCAGGATCCCGAGCCGGAGGTGGTGGTCGTCAATTCGGGCGGCAACTCGCCGGAGCAGCGGCTGCGGGAGGCCGGCCTCGACGTTCGGGTGCTGGACATCGCGCAGCCCCTCACTCCCGGCGGCGCACGCAATGTCGGCGTCGCGGCGACCACCGCGCCGTTCGTGTCCTTCCTGGCCGGCGACTGCTGGGCGGCGCCGGGATGGGTCGCGGGCCGGCTGCGCGAGCACGAGGACGGCGCCCGCGCCGTCGCGGCGCGGGTCCTCAACCCCTACCCGCGCAACGCGTTCGCCTGCGCGTTCCATCTCGTCGCGCACGGCCGGCGCGCCGCGCCGAGCAACCGGCTGCTCGGCCTCTCCTACGAGCGCGCCTGGCTCGAGCGCAGCGGGAAGTTCCGCGACACCACGGTCGCGGGGGAGGACGTCGACATGCAGTGCCGGCTCGGCGCCGACGCGCGGGTGGCCGCGCCGTCCGACGTCGTGACCTTCCACGACCACCCGAGGGACGCGACGAGGCTCGCCCAGGAGCTGGCCGACCGGGCGCGCCGGCAGACCGTGGAGGCCAGGCGGCACGGCGTCCCGCCGGGCCGCAGGCCGGTCCCGCTCTACGCCGCCGACCACCTCGCCGCCGCGATGGCGGCGACGCTCAGCGGATCCGCCCAGACCACGGTGCGCGAGACGCTGCGCGGCCTGCCGCTTGCCCTGCCGGCGGCCGTCGCGTACGCGTTCCTCGCGCTCTCGCCGCCCGCCGCGCCTGCGCGTCAGCCGCGCGCCGCGTCGCCGACCAGCGCCGCGAGCGCGCCGCAGGCGTAGGCCAGCGCCGCGACCGGCACGAGCGGCCAGCCGTGCAGGAGCCGGCGCCGCTCCTCCGGATCCGGCACCCGCGCCGCGCCGCGCACGGCGCGCCACGCGCTGCGCAGCGTGTCGTAGGGAAGACGCCGGCGCCGTTCGTGCAGCCCGACCGCGGCCCGCGCGCGGGCCTGGCGGACGCCGCGCCTCCACTGGTCGCGGACGAGCTCGAGCGGCGCGCCGGGATACCGATGTGCCGTGACGACGTCGTCGCGCTCGGCGATCCGCGCGCCGACGGCGAGCAGCCGCTGCTTGTAGTCGCTGTCCTCGCCGGCGCGCAGATCCTCGCGGAACGTCCCTAGACGCTCGAGCACCCGCCGGTCGTACGACAGGCCGGCCTGGAGGCGGTCGCCGGGGGGCGTGTGCCGCATCCGCTTGCGGTGCAGCAGCAGCGCCGAGGCGGCCGCGCTCCGATTGTCGGGATCCGCGTTGCACAGCAGGCTGGCGACGGCGTCGGCGCCGTCGGCGTGCGCGCGCAGACGGCCGGCGACCCATCCCGGCAGGGCGAGGCAG
>DASVRH010000272.1:0-3746 GCA_036388715.1 Solirubrobacteraceae bacterium
GCGGCGCCGGTCGCCTGGCGGGCGGCGTCGTAGGGGGCCGTGACGAAGAGCTTCACCGGGGCGCGCTCGTCCGGCGGCGGCACGACGAGGTTCTGCGTCGCTCGCCGCGGCCAGAGGAGGGCGACGACCCGCGCGCGGCCGGTCAGCTCGCCGAGGCCCGAGAGCGCCGCGAGCCCCGCGATCCCCAGCCCGATCTCCGGCTGGTCGACGCTGATCACGCTGCCGGCGATGCCCAGCAGCGCGTGGACGAGCCAGATCGCCGCCCACTGCGGGCGGACCCACAGCGTCTCGGTCCGCGCGCGCCGTCCCAGCCCGCGCAGCCGCGCGCCGAGCGCCCGTCCCGCCCGTCGCTCGGCGTCGGTGCAGGGGGCGCGACCGCGCATCGCGGTCAGCTCGGCGACGATCTCTGCCGGGTCCATCCCGGCAGCATGCTCGGTCTGGATCCGGGCGGCGTCCATTCACCCGTACTCTTGCGGCCGGCATGGACGCGACCGACCTCGCCTTCGCGGGCGCCGCCCGCCAGACCGACCTCCTCCGCTCCGGAGAGGTCTCCCCGCGCGAGCTCGTCGAGACCTACCTGCGCCGCATCGAGCGCATCGACCCCGACCTCAACGCGTTCCGCAAGGTCCTCGCCGAGCGCGCGCTGGCCGAGGCCGACCAGGCCGCGGCGCGGCTGCGGGCCGGCGACGACCGGCCGCTGCTCGGCGTACCGGTGGCGATCAAGGACGACGTCGGCATCGCGGGCGAGGTCCGCACCGACGGGACGAACGCCTACGGCGGCCCCGAGAAGGCCGACTGGGAGGTCGTGCGGGCGCTGCGCGCGGCCGGGGCCATCGTGCTCGGGATCACGAACGTCCCCGAGCTGACGATCTGGCCGTTCACCGAGACGCCGACGCACGGGATCACCCGCAACCCGTGGGACGTGCAGCGCACGCCGGGCGGCTCGAGCGGCGGGTCGGGCGCGGCCGTCGCCGCCGGCCTCGTGCCGCTCGCGACGGGCTCGGACGGCGGCGGGTCGATCCGCATCCCGGCGGCGTTCTGCGGGCTCGCCGGCCTGAAGCCCCAGCGCGACCGCATCCAGTACCTCCCGACCGGCCGCCCGCACTGGTACGGGCTGAGCGTGGTCGGCGGGCTGGGGCGGACGGTGGGCGACGCGGCGCTCTTCTACGAGGCGGTCACCGGCCTGCCGTGGCGCGAGGTCGCCGCGCGCGATCCGCGCAAGCTGCGCGTCGCCCTGTCCTTCAAGGTCCCGCCCGGCGTCTTCACCAAGGTCGAGCCGGAGATCCGCCGCGCGACCGAGGAGATGGCCGAGGCGCTGCGCTCGCTCGGCCACGAGGTCGTCGAGCGCGATCCCGACTACGGCCAGGCCGCCATGCACTGGTCGATGCGCTGGTTCGCCGGCATCGCGGACGACGCCGCGGGCATGCCGCACCCGGAGCGGCTCGAGCCGCGGACGCGGACGATGGCGCAGATGGGCCGGGTCGTGAAGGGCGTCGGCGGGCTGCGCTGGGGCCTCGGCGCCGAGGCGGGCGACGCCGCGCGCGTCAACGCGATCTTCGAAGACGTCGACGTCCTGCTCGGCCCGGGGACGGCGACGCTGCCGCAGCCCGTCGGGCGCTACACGGGCGCCGGCGTGGGCCGGACCTGGAACGGCATCTCGGCGGCGGTCCCGTTCCAGGCCGTCTGGAACCACCTCGGCAACCCGGCGATGACGATCCCGTCCGCTCTCGGCTCCGCCGGCGTCCCGCTCTCCGTCCAGCTCGTGGCGAGGCCCGACGGCGAGGAGACGCTGCTCGCGGTCGCCGGGCAGCTCGAGCGGGCGCGTCCCTGGGCCGACCGGCGCCCACCGCTGGCCGCGTGAGCGACGAGCTGCTCGACATCGCGTGCGAGGCGGCGCGCGTCGCCGGCGCCCTGCTCGCCGACCGCTTCGGCGACGAGATGCGCGTCGTCTCGAAGTCGACGGCGACCGACCTCGCGTCGGAGGCGGACATGGCGGCCGAGCACGCGATCCGCTCGCTGCTCGCCGAGCAGCGGCCCGGCGACGAGCTGCTCGGCGAGGAGCAGGGCGGCGCGACGGGCCCGGTGGGCGAGGGTCGCGTGCGCTGGGTCTTCGATCCGCTCGACGGCACGATCAACTACCTCTTCGGCGTGCCGCAGTGGTGTGTCAGCGTCGCGGCCGAGGACGCCGAGGGCGCGCTGGTCGGCGTCGTGTTCGACCCGCTGCGCGGCGAGACGTTCACCGCCACGCGCGAGGGGCCGGCGCTGCTCGACGGGCGGCCGGTCCCTCCCGTTCCGCCTCGGCCGCTGGCGGAGGCGCTCGTGGTCACCGGCTTCGCCTACGACGCCGCGGTGCGCGAGCGCCAGGCCGAGATCGTCGCGGCGCTGCTTCCGCGGGCGCGCGACGTGCGGCGCATGGGCAGCGCCGCGCTCGACCTCGCCTGGCTGGCCGCGGGGCGCTACGACGCGTACTACGAGCGCACGGTCAAGCCGTGGGACATCGCCGCCGGCGTGCTGCTCTGCCGGCGCGCCGGGCTCGAGGTGCGCGACCTCCCCGCCCGCGAGGGGCTGCCCTACGGGATCATGGCCGGGCGCGGCGAGCTGCTCGACGCGCTCGCGCGCTTCGACCCTTAGCGGTTCGGGTCGGAGTGCCGGACGCGGTCCGGCTCCACGAGGAACTTGATCCGCTGCTCGCCGGGCTGCATGAACGGATACTCGTCCTTGTCGAGGTACTTCTTGGCGAGCGCGTCGATGTGCTCCTTGGCGCCGTCGTGCGTGTCCTCGACGATGCGGCCGCGGACCTCGACGTACTCGTACGGGTTCTCCTCGTTGTGCACCGTGATCGTCACGCGCGGGTCGCGGCGGACGTTGGCCGGCCAGGCGCGGCCCTCCGAGCTGTTGAGCGCGACCTTGCCGTCCTCGACGTGCTGCCAGACGACGACGCCGTGGATCGTGCCGTCCTCGCGGATGGTGGAGAGGTGGGCGTAGTTGGGCTGCTCGAGCAGCTCTCGCGCGCGTCCTTCGAGTTCGGCCATGCGCCGGTGGCTACCCGGGATCGCGTGTAGTGTCGCGCCACGTGCGGACCGTCCTCGTCACCGGCACCTCGACGGGCATCGGCCGCGTGACGGCCGAGCGCCTCGCGGGTGCGGGGTTCCGCGTGCTGGCCGGCGTGCGGCGCGAGGCCGACGCGCCGCCGGGGTGCGACGCGGTCGTCCTCGACGTGACCGACGCGGCAGCGATCGCCTCCGTCCGCGAGCGTGTCGGCGACTCGCTGGACGGGCTGGTCAACAACGCGGGGATCACGGTGCAGGGCCCGCTGGAGTTCCTCGCGCTCGACGACTTCCGCCACCAGCTGGAGGTCAACGTCGTGGGCCCCCTCGCGCTGACGCAGGCGCTGCTGCCGGCGCTGCGCGCGGCGCGCGGCCGGATCGTGATGCTCAGCTCGGTCGGCGGGCGCACCGCGGTGCCGTTCCTCGGGCCGTACCACACGTCGAAGTGGGCGCTCGAGGGGCTGAGCGAGTCGCTGCGCCAGGAGGTCGAGCCGCTCGGGGTGAAGGTCGCGATCGTCGAGCCGGGCAGCGCGGCGACGGAGATCTGGCGCAAGGGCCAGGAGAGCTCCGTCGACGTGCTCGGCGCGCTGCCGCCCGAGGGGCGCGAGCTGTACGGCGAGCGGCTCGAGGCGATGCGTGCGCTCGCGCAGAAGACCGCCGACCGCGCCTTCCCGCCGTCGAAGGTGGCCGACGCGATCG
>DASVRH010000273.1:0-3908 GCA_036388715.1 Solirubrobacteraceae bacterium
GACACCATCACGCGCGGCGCGTCGACCACGATGTCGTGCCCGTCGGACACCGGCTCGAGCTCGGCGGCCGCCTCGACGATGACCTTGCCGACGTCGACCGGCTGGTGCGGCGCGGCACGCCGCGCGTCGGCGCGGGCGAGCAGCAGCAGGTCCTGCACCAGGCGGCGCATGCGCCGCGAGGAGCGCAGCGCCGAGGAGGCGGCGTCGGCCTGCTCGCCGTCGAGCGTCTCGGCGAGGAACTCGAGGTTGGCGAGCACGCTCGTCAGCGGCGTGCGCAGCTCGTGCGACGCGTCGGCGACGAACTCGCGCTGGCGCTGGAGCATCGCGTCCTGCTCGTCGCGCGCGGCGCCGAGCGCACGGAGCATGCCGTCGAGTGTTCGCGCCAGCTCGGCGACCTCGTCGTCGGCCTCCTGCTGCGGGATGCCCTCGTCCGGGTCGCGCGTGCGCTCGATCTGGCGGGCGGTGGCGGTCAGCTCGGTGATGGGCTGCATCGCGCGGCCGGCGACCCACAGCCCGGCGAGCAGCGCCAGCGCCGCGCCGCCGATCACGCCGCCGACGAGGAAGAGGCGCACGCGCCGCACGGTCGGCTCCACGCTCTCCTTCGGCCGGCCGTACTGGATGACGAGCGTCTCGAGGCCGCGGATCCCGCTGATCGTGCGGTTCTCGACCAGCCACCCGTCGTGCTCGACCGAGCGGTCGACCGGGGGACCGAGGCTCGAGGAGTTCTCCGTGTAGCGCAGGACGCGCCCGCTCTGGGGCGCCACGAGCCGCGCCGCCGCGTCCTCGGCCGAGACGAACGTGCTCAGGTTCGGGCGGAACTGGATCTTGAAGACCTCGGGGGCGATCGGCGTGATCTCGACGTCGCGGCGCAGCGTGTCGGCGGCGTCCTTGACGTCCTGCTCGAAGTCGTCGTGGATGCGCTGCGACGTGAGCGCGCCGACCGCGACGGCGAAGCCGCAGAGGATGACCAGCGTCAGCAGGGCCGAGCCGCCGGCGAGCCGCCAGCGGATCGGGATCCGCCTATGCGCGGAGGACGTAGCCTGCGCCGCGGATCGTATGTAGGAGCCTGGGCTCACCGCCCGCCTCCAGCTTCCGCCTCAGGTTGGATACGAAGACCTCGATGGTGTTGGTCGTCGCGAACGGATCGTAACCCCAGACCTCCTCGAGCAGGCGCTGTCGCGGGACGACGATCCGCTCGTTGCGCATGAGGTACTCGAGCAGCTCGAACTCGCGCTGCGTGAGCTCGATCGAGCGCTCGCCGCGGTGGACCTCGTGGGTGTCGGGGTTGAGCGTCAGGTCGGCCACCGCCATCGACGCCGACCCGCGCGGGGGCCGGCGGCGCAGGAGCGCGCGCAGCCGCGCCAGCAGCTCCTGGCGCTCGAACGGCTTGACCAGGTAGTCGTCGGCGCCGGAGTCGAGGCCCTCGACGCGGCTCTCCAGCGCGTCGCGCGCGGTGAGCATGAGGATCGGCACGTCGCCGCCCTCGCGCAGCCGCCGCGCGACCTCGATGCCGTCGATCTTCGGCAGGCCCAGGTCGAGCACGACGAGGTCGGGGTGGAAGGCGCCGGCGAAGTCGAGCGCGGACTCGCCGTCGGCGGCGATGCGCACCTCGTAGCCCTCCATCCGCAGCGAGCGCTGGAGCGCGAGCGCGATGTCCTCGTCGTCCTCGACGACGAGCACTCTCGGCTCACGGGTGAAAGCGGCGGCGGACACGGGTCGGCGACAGCGTACGGATCGTTCCTTTGGGCAGGATGAACGGCGTTCGCGTCGAAGGGGAGCGGGCCGCCCATGCCCACGAAGAAGAAGCCCCCCGCGAAGAAGCGCAAGCCCGCCAAGCGCGCGACCCGGTCGCGCCGCACCGGCCTGGAGCAGCGTCACTGGGACCTGATCGGCCTCGGCACCGTGACCTTCGCGGTGTTCCTCGGCTTCGTCCTCTACCGCGGCCGCGACGGCGGCCAGCTCGGCGAGGCGACGGTCGACGGCCTGACCTGGCTGATGGGCGACATCGCGTACGGCGTGCCGGTCGCCCTGGCGGCGATCGGGGCGATCTTCGTCCTGCGGCCGGTGCTGCCGTCGGTGCGGCCGTTCCGCTCGGGCGGCGTCTGCCTGCTGGCGGCGTCGCTGCTGTGGCTCGGGGCCGACCGCGGAGGCGAGATCGGCGAGCTCGTCGAGGAGAGCGTCGCCCGCTTCGTCGGCAGCTTCGGCGTTGACGTGCTCGCCCTGTTCTTCTTCGTCGCCGCGGTCCTGCTGCTCACCGGCGCGTCCGTGGCCGGCGTGCTGAAGGCGACGAGCGACAGCGTCGTCGACACCACCCGCTCGCTGCGGCCGCCCAAGCGCGCCGCCCGGGTGAAGCCGCCCGAGCCGGTCCACGAGGAGCCACGGGTCACCCGCATCGTCGACGACCCGGTGGAGAAGTTCCCCGACCTGTTCGAGCCCACGGCGGAGGAGGAGCTGCCCGAAGAGCCGGCCGAGGACCCCATCCCCCCGGGGGAGGAGGACGAGCCCTCGACCGAGGAGGTCAACGCGGCCACGCGGGCCATCGAGGTCACCGAGGAGGACCTGACCCCGCAGGGCCGTTACCGCCCCTCGGTCACCGACTCCGAGGACTTCGAGTGGCTGCTGCCCGGCAGCGACGTCCTGACGCGCTCGAGCGCCGAGCAGGCCAAGCCGGACACCGCGGGGCAGGCGGAGACCGCGAAGAACCTGACGGAAGCGCTCGGCCACTTCGGCGTCGACGCGAAGGTCATCGGCACCGTCAGCGGCCCGCACATCACCCGCTACGAGCTGCGCCTGGCGCCCGGCATCAAGATGAGCAAGGTCGCGCAGCTCAAGGACGACCTGGCCTACGCGCTCGCGGCCACCGACATCCGCATCCTCGCCCCGATCCCCGGCAAGACGGCGGTCGGCGTCGAGGTGCCGAACCTGCGCCGCCGGCTGGTCCACCTCGGCGACGTCTTCACGAACCGCCCGCGCGACTGGAGCCCGCTGACGGTGTGGCTCGGCAAGGACGTCGCGGGCAAGGCCGTCGGCGCCGACCTCGCGAAGATGCCGCACCTCCTGGTCGCGGGCACGACCGGCGCGGGCAAGTCGGCGTGCGTCAACGCGATGCTCTCGAGCGTCCTGCTCAACGCGAGCCCGCACGAGCTGCGCCTCGTCCTCGTCGACCCCAAGCAGGTCGAGCTCAACCACTACGAGGGCGTGCCGCACCTGCTCACGCCGGTCATCACGAGCCCGCGGATGGCGGCCAACGCGCTCCAGAACCTCGTCAAGGAGATGGAGGACCGCTACAGCCGGATGTCGCTGGCGCGCACGCGCAACCTCGTCGAGCTCAACCGCTACCGCGAGAAGCACTCGGAGCAGCCGCTGCCGTACATCCTCTGCATCATCGACGAGCTCGCCGACCTGATGATGGTCGCGCCGGCCGACGTC
Organism: Solirubrobacteraceae bacterium; assembly: GCA_036388715.1. Lineage (GTDB taxonomy): Bacteria > Actinomycetota > Thermoleophilia > Solirubrobacterales > Solirubrobacteraceae > CADCVT01. The sequence goes on from DASVRH010000273.1 coordinate 3,430, forward strand.
GAGGACTCGATCATCCGCCTGGCCCAGAAGGCGCGCGCCGTGGGCATCCACCTCGTGCTCGCCACGCAGTCCCCGCGCGTGGACGTCATCACCGGCATGATCAAGGCGAACGTCCCCTCGCGGATCGCGTTCGCGGTGTCCTCGCAGACCGACTCGCGCGTGATCCTCGACCAGAACGGGGCCGAGACGCTGCTCGGCAAGGGCGACATGCTCTTCTCGCCCGTCGGCTCGTCGCGCCTGCAGCGCATCCAGGGCGCCTACATCGACGAGGCGCAGATCGAGGCCATCACGAAGTTCTGGCGCGACCAGGGCGAGCCCGAGATGCGCGAGGAGCTGCTCGAGGAGGTCGAGCCGGAGGAGGCGGCCGCGGGCGAGGATCCGGACGACTTCGATCCCGACGAGGATCCGCTGCTCGAGGAGGCGATCCACCTCGTGGCGGAGATGGGCACCGCGTCGACGTCGATGCTCCAGCGGCGGCT
>DASVRH010000274.1:0-2653 GCA_036388715.1 Solirubrobacteraceae bacterium
AGACGCCGCGCGTCCTCGAGCGACTGCGGCGGCGAGCTGTACGACGTGCCGACGCGGCGGCTGAGCGTCGTCGAGAGCTGGTCGTCGACCTCGACGACGTACAGCGGGCCGAGCGTCATGGCGAGCTGCGGGTCCATCAACGGAAGGATGCCGCACATGGGGCGCGCGCCACGACTGTCAGCGCTCTGACACCCGACCGCAACCGCGCCAGGGCCTCAGCGGTTACGGGTCCTCTATGCGGAAGATCAAGCTCCTCCTGCTGACGACGGGCGTCAGCCTCCTCGCCGCCGCCCCCGCGGACGCCGCGAGATACAACGTGCGCGTCGGCATCGGCGACCAGAACGCCTCGATGTTCAGCCACCCGGACTTCAAGGCGCTGAAGATCAAGCGCGTCCGCTACTTCATCCCCTGGCACGCCGTCACCCAGCCGCACGAGATCCAGCGCGCCGACGAGTTCGTCAACGCCGCGAAGGCCGCGCGCGTGTCGGTGTTCATGCACATCTCGTCGGACAACCTCACCCGGCGCAAGGCGAAGCTGCCGTCGAAGAAGCGCTACAAGCGCCTCGTCACGGAGCTCGTCCGCCACTACCGCGCGATGGGCGTGCGCGAGTGGGGCTCGCGCAACGAGGCCAACCACGACTCGCAGGCGACGTGGAAGTCGCCCAGCCGCGCGGCGTGGGAGTTCAAGACCGTGCGCGGCGTGTGCCGCGGCTGCACCGTGGTCGGCCTCGACCTGCTCGACCAGCGCGGCGTCGGTCGCTACGTCAAGCGCTACTTCCGCGCGCTGGGGCGCAGCTGGCGCCGCAAGGTCAGCGTCGTCGGCATCCACAACTACTCCGACGTCAACCGCAAGCGCACCAGCGGCACGCGCGAGATCATCCGCGCCGTCCGCCGCTACAACAAGCGCGCGAAGTTCTGGCTGACGGAGACGGGCGGCCTCGTCGCGCTCAGCACCTCGTGGCCGTACAACCAGCGCCGTGCCGCCTCGCGCCTGAACTACATGTTCAGGATCACGAAGAAGTACCGCCGGTACATCCAGCGGCTCTACATCTACAACTGGACCGGCGCCGAGCGCGGGTTCCGGTTCGACGCCGGCCTGGTCAATCCCGACGGCTCGCGCCGCCCGGGCTTCCGCGTCGTCGCCAAGCAGATCAAGAGCTTCCTGAGGTAGGGAGAGAGGGAGCGCGCGCCGCCGTGAGGAGCGGCGGCGCGCGGGGACCCACTCGAGCTCGGCTACCGGCGGCGGCGCGCGCAGGCGCGCGGCATCGCCCGGGTCAGCTTCACGCGCTTGCCGCCGCGCATCACCGCGACCGCGCGCACGCGGCGCGACCTGCGCGGCGCGCGCAGCCGCACGCTGAAGGGCCGGCTGCGGTCGACCTTGCGCCGCATCCCGCGCTTGCGCACGACGAGGCGCGCGACGTTGCCGACGTCCCGGCCGCGCAGCCGCGCGCGGCGGCAGCCGACGACGAGTCGCACGCGCGGCTTCGTCCGCTTCGACCCCGCGCGAGCCGGAGGCACGATGAGGCGCGTCGGGCCGACGCCGGGCGCCGGCGTGTCGCCGGGCCGCAGCACGAGCGGGCCGGGCGCCTCGACCTGCGGCACGGTCCCGGGCGCCTCGAGCACGGGCATACGGAACTCGAGGTTCGACACGGCGATCTGGAACTGGCCGTTCGACGCCCGCGCGTAGGGCACGTCGCGGCCGAGCAGCTGGAGCTTCGGCACGTGCTCGGCGGCGAAGTGCCAGCCGTTGGGGTGCAGCTGGAAGATCTGCCGAGGCTCGGGGCCGGGCCGGTAGATCCCGCGCGCGACGAGCGTCTGCGTCCCGTCGGGCGCGACGTCGAGCAGCCGCGCGACGATCTCCGGGAACTCGCCGGTCATTGTCATATCGAATTCGACGCTGGGCGAGCCCATCAGCGTGAAGCCCTCGCCCGCCGCCGGGGGGAGGCGCCAGTTCGCCGTGTCCGGCTCGTCGTCGCCCGAGGTCGACGTGCACGGGTTGTTCATCGAGCCCGCGATGGGGTCGAACTTCTGCGCGACCGACGGGTCGCCGCCCGCCGACGTGAACGTCTTCTGCGTCGGGTCGCTGAGGCGCACCTCGCCGGGGTGGAGCGCGTCCCACGTCGGCGCGTTGAACGGCCCGCCGGAGGGCGCGTCCCCGGGACAGGTCTGGGTCAGCGTCTCGACGCCGGTCAGCGGCGTCACCGCCGTATCGCCCTTCACGTAGCGGTCCATCCAGTCGACGACGTGCGCCCGGTACCGGGCCTCGTCGGCGTCCTTGCCCGCGCCGCGCTGGTGGCCGAAGTCGAAGTGCATCATCGCGAAGGGCACCGTCGGGAACTCCGAGCGGAAGACCCGGTACATGCGGATCGCCTCGTCGACGGGGAAGAGGTCGTCGGTCCAGCCGTTGGCGACGAGGGTCGGCGCCGGCTCGCGCTCGCGCGTGATCGCGATCGAGGACTTGAAGTCGTAGATCGTGTTGGCGATCCCCTCGACGACCGGCTCGCCGTCGTACGGCTCGCCCGCGCTGATCCGGGTGTACCAGCCGTTGAGGTCCGCGCTCTGGTCCACGCCCGGCGGCGAGTACCAGCCCGACGTGTTGCCGGTCGCGTAGAGGCCGGAGACGAACGACTGCTTCATCACCCCGGCCGGCTCG
>DASVRH010000275.1:0-11508 GCA_036388715.1 Solirubrobacteraceae bacterium
GACGACAATTCCGGCCCGGGCGGCGGCGACGACGACACCTCCGGGCCCGGCGGCGGCGACGACGACGGCGGCGACGACGACAGCTCCGGCCCCGGCAGTGGCGACGACGACGGCGACGACGACAACTCCGGCCCCGGCAGCGGCGACGACGGCGACGGCGACTCGTCGGGCAGCGGCTCGGGCGGCGACGGCGGTGGCGACGACTCGTCCGGCAGCGGCTCCGGCGGGTCCGGGGGCGACGACGGCGGCGACTCCTCCGGCTCCGGCTCCGACTCCGGCTCGGGTTCCTCGGGCGGCGGCGACGACGACGCCTCGTCGGGGAGCGGCTCGTCCGGCTCCGGCTCGGGCGGCGACGACGAATCCTCCTCCTCCTCCTCCGGGAGCGGCTCGTCCGGCTCGGGCTCCAGCTCGGACGACGGCGACTCCTCCGGCTCGGGCTCGGGCGGGTCCGACGACGACCCGCCGGTCACCACGACGACGGCGTCGGACGACGACCTCTAGCGCCGCGCTCCGCGACCCCGCCGCGGAGTTCTGTCACATCTGGCTTGGGCTGTCCTGGTTGACCGCCGGTAGGCGACCACTGTCCAGGACGGCTTGCTACTGGAGCGCGGTCTCGAGCTTCTCCAGCTGGCCGCGCAGCTCGGCGGGCAGCCGGTCGCCGAACTTCTCGAGGTGCTCGCGCACCTGCGGCAGCTCGGCCTTCACGGCCTCCTCGTCGACATCGAGCAGCGCGTGCACCTGGTCGGGCGTGATCGAGAGGCCCTCGACGTCGAGGTCGCCCTCGGCCGGGACGAGGCCGATCGGGGTCTCGGTGACCTCGCCCTCGCCGTCGCAGCGGCGGAAGACCCACTCGAGGACGCGCGAGTTGTCGCCGAACCCGGGCCAGAGGAACTTGCCGTCCTCGCCCTTGCGGAACCAGTTGACGTAGAAGATCCTCGGCAGCTGCGCGCCGTCGCGCTTGCCGATCGACAGCCAGTGCGCGAAGTAGTCGGCCATGTTGTAGCCGCAGAACGGCAGCATCGCGAACGGGTCGAAGCGCAGCTGGCCGACGGCGCCGAACGCCGCCGCGGTCTGCTCCGAGCTCATCGTCGCGCCGAGGAAGACGCCGTGCTCCCAGTCGAACGCCTCGCGCACCAGCGGCACGACCGTGGCGCGGCGGCCGCCGAAGAGGAAGGCGTCGATCGGCACGCCGGCCGGGTCCTCCCACTCCGAGGTGATCGTCGGGGCCTGGGCGGCGCTGACGGTGAAGCGGGCGTTCGGGTGCGCGGCGGGCGCGTCGGACTCAGGCGTCCACTCGTTGCCGTGCCAGTCGATCGCGTGCGCGGGCGGCTCCTCGGTCATCCCCTCCCACCACACGTCGCCGTCGTCGGTGAGCGCGCAGTTGGTGAAGATCGCGTTCTCGCGGATCGCCGCCATGGCGTTGGCGTTCGTGTGGTGGCCCGTGCCCGGCGCGACGCCGAAGAACCCGGCCTCCGGATTGATCGCGTACAGCCGGCCGTCGGAGCCGAACTTCATCCACGCGATGTCGTCGCCGACCGTCTCGACCTTCCAGCCCGGGACCGTCGGCTCGAGCATCGCGAGGTTCGTCTTGCCGCAGGCGCTCGGGAACGCGCCGGTGATGTACTTCGACTTCCCCTCGGGCGACGTCAGCTTGAGGATGAGCATGTGCTCGGCCATCCAGCCCTCGTCGTGGGCCATCGCCGACGCGATGCGCAGCGCGAAGCACTTCTTGCCGAGCAGGGCATTGCCGCCGTACCCCGACCCGTACGACCAGATCTCGCGCGTCTCGGGGTAGTGGACGATGTACTTCGTCTCGGCGTTCGTCGGCCACGGCACGTCCTCCTCGCCGTCGGCCAGCGGCGCGCCGATCGAGTGGATGCACGGCACGAACTGGCCCTCGTCGCCCAGCACGTCGAGGGCCTTCTTGCCCATGCGGGTCATGATCCGCATCGACACCGCGACGTAGGCGGAGTCGGTGAGCTGGACGCCGATGTGGCTCTTGTCCGACCCCAGCGGCCCCATCGAGAAGGGCACGACGTACATCGTCCGGCCCGCCATCGCGCCGCGGAAGAGGCCGTCCATCGTCCGGCGCATCTCGTCGGGCGACTTCCAGTTGTTCGTCGGCCCCACGTCCTCCTCGCGCTCGGAGCAGATGAAGGTCCGGTCCTCGACGCGGGCGACGTCGGAGGGGTCCGACCAGGCGAGGTAGGAGTTCGGCCGCTTGGCGTCCGACAGGCGCCGGAAGGTGCCGTTCTCGACGAGCAGGCGACAGAGCGCGTCGTACTCCTCGGCCGAGCCGTCACACCAGTGGATCTCGGCCGGGGTGGTGAGATCTGCCACCTCCTCCACCCAGGCCAGAAGCTTCTGATGCGACGTCGGGACAGCGGTCGTGCTCACGGGATCAGGTCACCTCGAGGTCAAGGTTCTAGGCGGCGGGGTTCTTGCGCGGCACCAGAACGAGCCGCTTGAACTCGGCCACGAGGGTACCGTCCTGGTTGAAGACCCGCGTATGTACCTTCACGGTCCCGCGGTCGGGCTTGGAGCGCGATTCGCGCTTCTCCAGGACCTCGGACTCGACGAACAGCGTGTCCCCGTGGAACACGGGAGCGGGATGCGAGAGCTCCTCGGTGGCCAGGTTCGCGATCGCCTTGCCGGAGACGTCGGAAACCGACATCCCGAGCGCCAGCGAGTAGACGAGGGGCCCGACGACGACGTTGCGGCCCTGCTGCGACTTGCCCGCGTACACGTCGTTGATGTGCAGCGGGTGGTGGTTCATCGTGATGAGGCAGAAGAGGTGGTCGTCGGCCTCGGTGACCGTCTTGGCCGGCCAGTGCTTGTAGACGGCGCCCTCCTCGAATTCCTCGAGGTAGCGCCCGTAGGCGTGGGCGCCGGACGCTTCGCGCTCTCTCTGATCCGTGGTGAAGTCGTGACTCATGGCCCGGCACTATGCCGAGCGCGGCTCGAGCAGGTCCTGCTCGCCGAGCGCGGCCACGAAGCCGTCGACGTCCCGCCCCGCCGTCGCCTCGTCCACCTCGAACTCGCCCACGACCGCCGCGACGAGGGCGTCGCGGTCGGTGCCGGCGGCCAGCAACGGCCACAGCACGGCGCCGGTCCGGTTGATGGCGAGGTACTCCGAGGAGCGGACGTCGAGGGCGACGATCTCGCCCTCGACCTCGCGCCACTCGAGCGCGTCGGTGCGGAGTCGCAGCCCGGTCAGCCGGCGATGCTGCCGAGGTTGAGCTGGAGGTCGACGTTCGGGCCGGGCTGGTTCAGCAGCGTGAGCTGCGAGACCGTGCCGAGGATGGTGAGCGCCGGGGCTTCGTAGTCCTTCTTCATGCGGACAGGATGGGGCAGGCGCGCGCGGCTTGCAAGTGCCTACCCGTCCAGCCCACGGCTCGCCAGCCAGGCCGTCTGCAGCAGCGAGGCCGACCGGAAGTCCGGCTTGGGCGCGAGCCACGCGGCCCGCAGCCGGTGGGCGCGGACGAGCGAGGGATCGAGGCCCGTGCCGTCCCAGGTCTCGGCGAAGCGACGGCTCTCCGGGCCCCAGAACGCCCACGTGAAGTCGGCCTTCGACCTGCGCGTGATCGTGCGCTCGGGCAGCAGGGCGCCTGTCAGCGCGCGGAGCGCCTCGGTGCGGTTCGCGAAGCCGGCGCGGCCACCGGCCCGCGCGACCGCGGCGAGGAAGCGGCGATCGAGCAGCGGGTGCAGGACCGCGGCCCCGTGGTGGGCCGCGTTCGCCTCCATCAGCGCCGCGAGCGCCCGGAGGTAGCGCTGGCCGGGATACCAGCGCAGGCGGCGGTCCCAGCGCGCGGGCTCGCCGCCGACGTAGTCCGCCCACAGGCGCGTGATCGACTGCCGTGCCTCGTCGGTGAGCCAGTCCAGCGCCGCGAACGGGCGCTCGCGCCTCACGGTCGCCGCTCGGCGCAGGGCGCGCGGGCCGTACGCCTTGGCGAGGCGCAACACGTCGCGCGGAACGGGCCGCCGCCGGCGCGCGAGCAGTGCCGCCGTGTGCGCCCACTGCCAGCCGTCGAGCAGCCCGTCGCCGTCCATGCCGGTGACGAGCGTCCCGCCGCGCGCGGCCGCGTAGAGCGGCTCGAACGAGTGGCCGTTCGCCGGCCACGGGCAGCGGTGGCGGAGCAGCACGTCGCGAGCGACGTCGCCGAGCAGGTCGAGCTCGTCCGTCAGCTCGATCCGGCGCCAGTCGCTCAGCCCGAGGTGGGCTACGACGTCCTCCTGCCAGTCCCGCTCGTCCGTGCCCTCCGCGCCTGGGAAGCGCAGCGTCACCGGGATCGGATCGGCGAAGCCCCGCCGCCGCGCCGCGCGGGTCGCGACGGTCAGCATCGTCGACGAGTCGCGCCCGCCGGAGAACGCCACGAGGCAGCCACCCCGATCGAGCGCCGGGACGAGGGCCTCCTCCAGGGCGTCGAGAGGGGTCAGAGCCGGCGGCACCGCCGGGAGCGGGTCGGGCGGGTCCCACCCGACGACGACGCTCGCGGCCAGCTCGAGGGGGGTCGGCCGGAGCTCGGCGGGCAGCACGCGCGAAGCGTAGAGCTAGGGTTTCGGGCCGTATGCGCAACCCCCGAGACTTCTTCAAGCCGCTCGCGCTCGACGCTCCCGACCCCGTCCGCGAGATCCCGTTCCTGCCCTCGCGGATGATCCACTTCCTCGACTTCTCGAACGAGAAGATGGTCGCGAAGGCGCCCGACCTCGCGCCGAAGGTGGACATCCTGCTCGGCAACCTCGAGGACGCGATCCCCGTCGACCGCAAGGAGGCCGCGCGCGAGGGGCTCATCCGCGTCGGCAAGGACATGGACCTCGGCGACACGCAGCTCTGGACACGCGTCAACTCACTCGAGTCCCCGTGGGTCCTCGACGACCTGACGCAGGTGGTCACCGAGATCGGCGACAAGCTCGACGTGATCATGGTCCCGAAGGTCGAGGGCCCCTGGGACATCCATTACGTCGACCGCCTGCTCGCCCAGCTCGAGGCGAAGGCCGGCCTCACGAAGCCGATCCTCGTCCACGCGATCCTCGAGACCGGCATGGGCGTCGTGAACCTCGAGGAGATCGCGACCGCCAGCCCGCGCATGCAGGGCATGAGCTTCGGCCCCGCCGACCTCGCCGCGTCGCGCCGCATGAAGACGACGCGCGTCGGCGGCGGACACCCCGGCTACCGCACGATCGAGGACCCGCCGAACGGCGACATCGAGGGCGCGCGCGGCTCCTACATGCAGGACCCGTGGCACTACTCGATCGCCCGCATGGTCGACGCGTGCACCAGCGCGGGGATCCTCCCGTTCTACGGGCCCTACGGCGACATCAAGGACACCGTCGGCTGCGAGACGCAGTTCCGCGGCGCCTTCCTGCTCGGCTGCGTCGGCGCGTGGTCGCTGCACCCGGTCCAGGTCGACATCGCCAAGAAGGTCTTCTCGCCCGACCCGGACGAGGTCAAGTTCGCCAAGAAGGTCATCGAGGCGATCCCCGACGGCCGCGGCGTGCACATGATCGACGGCAAGATGCAGGATGACGCGACGTGGAAGCAGTGCCGCGTCATGGTCGACCTCGCGGAGATGCTCGCGCGCAAGGACCCGGAGCTGGCCGCGGCCTACGAGCTGGAGCCCGCCACCGCGTAGCGCTACACGTGGGCCATCGGCGGCGAGTAGTGGTCGGCGAAGACCTTCGCCACCAGCTCGCCGCGGCTCGAGACGCCGGCCTTCTCGAACACGGCCTTGATGTGGTCGCGCACGGTGTGCGGGGACAGGAACAGCGTCGCGGCGATCTCCGACGTGCCCAGGCCGCGGGCGATCAGCTTCGTCACGTCGACCTCGCGCTGGCTCAGGCCGTAGGCCTCGACGATCAGCGGCGCGATGTCGGCGGCCTTCGCCGGCTCGATGACGAGCGCGAGCTGGTCGGTGCCCTCGAGCAGCGAGCCGTGCATCAGCAGCCACACGCCGCTGCGCGTGCGCACGCGGCCGGTCGGCACCGCCGCGTCGCCGTCGGCTCCCGCGCGCACGCGCGAGGCGTAGGCCTGCGTCTCGAGCGGGATCGGCGTGCCGGTCGGGATGCCCTCGATCTCGTCGAGCCACGCCGCCGCCTCGCTCGTCGCCGACACGACCGCGCCGGCGGGGTCGAGCAGCAGGACGCCGGGGCCGCGCGAGGCGGGCACTGACTCGGAGTGGGCGGCCATCGCGCGGCGCAGGCCGCGGGCGATGAGCGGCGAGACCTGCGCGAGCCACGCCTTCTCGGGGTCCGAGAACGGGGGTGCGTCGCCGAGGCGGTCGAACTGCCCGATGCCCCACAGGCCGGTCCCGGCCGTGAACGTCGCGCGCACCTCGGAGCGGAAGCCGGTCGCGGCGCCGAACTCGCGCCAGCGCGGCGAGCGCATCGGCTTGCCGCCGGTCTCCTCGTGCAGGTCGCCGATCACGCGGCCGCTGTCGGCGATGTCGTTGAACTTGAGGTAGTCGGGGACGAGGAACTCGTAGTCCCAGGTCGGCGCGCACTGGTCGAGCGGCAGGTCGTGGACCACGCCCGCGCCCATGACGAGCGAGGTCTCGGGGTCCGTCGCGCCGAGGAAGTAGCCGTCGGTCGGGACGACGCTGTCGATGAGCGGGCCGCTCTGCTCCAGCAGCTGCTGGGCGGTGAGCCCGGCCTCGGCGAGCTCCTCGATCTCCCGTAGCGCGCTTGAAGCCTTGCGGAGATCGTGAGCCATGTGACGAAGGTACAGAGCGGCGACGCGCCTGTGTATCCCCCCTTTGAGGGATCTCGCGCATACCCAAAACCCCCAGCTCGCGGGATGGTTCCGCGGCCTGCGAGGGGCGAGCATCGGCGCCATGCTCTCCCACCTCGACACCCTCACCAAAGGCCGCGTCGTCCTCCCCTCCGACCCCGGCTGGGACGCCGCGCGGCAGGCCTTCAACGTCCTGCTCGACGTACGACCGGCCGCCATCGCCTTCCCCGTCGACGCGCTCGACGTCGTGGCCATCGTCGACTACGCCCGGGCGCACGGCCTGCGCGTCGCGCCCCAGGCGACGGCGCACAACGCCGCGCCGCTCGTTCCGCATCTGGCCGACACGATCCTCGTCAACGTCAGCGAGCTCCAGGAGATCGCGATCGATCCCGCCGCCTGCCGCGTGCGCGTCGGCGCCGGGGTCAAGTGGGAGCGGGTCGTCCCGCGCCTCTCCGAGCTCGGCCTCGCCGGCCTGCACGGCTCCTCGCCGGACGTCGGCATCGCCGGCTACTCGCTCGGCGGCGGCATCGGCTGGCTGGCCCGCAAGCACGGGATGCACACCAACAGCGTCACGGCGATGGAGCTCGTGACCGCCGACGGCCGGCTCGTCCGCGCCGACGCCGAGCACGAGCCCGACCTGTTCTGGGCGCTGCGCGGCGGCGGCGGCAACTTCGGCGTGGTGACCGCGATCGAGTTCGCCGTCTACCCCGTCGAGGAGCTCTACGCGGGCGCGATGTTCTTCGGCTTCGAGCGCGCGCCCGAGGTGCTCCAGGCCTGGCGCGAGCTGCTGCCGACGCTCCCCGACGAGCTCATGACCTGGGCGAACATCCTGCACTTCCCGCCGGCGCCGTTCGTCCCCGAGTTCGCGCGGGGGCGCTCGTTCGCCGTCGTCATGGGCGCCTTCCTCGGCGAGGAGGCCGAGGGGCGCGAGCTGCTGCGCGCGATCCGCGACCTGGGGCCGGAGCTCGACACGTTCGCCATGGTGCCGCCGATCGAGCTCGCCGAGCTGGCGATGGACCCGCCCGATCCGCTGCCGATCGCCAGCACCCACCGGCTGCTCGGCGAGCTGCCGGCCGAGGCGATCGACGCCATGCTCGAGATCGTCGGGCCCGGCGGCCCGGCCGGCGAGTCGGTCGCCCTGTTCCAGCTGCGCCACATGGGCGGCGCGCTGGCGCGGAAGGCCCCGGGGGCGGGCGCGCGGGCGACGCTGCCGGGCGAGGTCGCCCTGTTCGCCCTCGGCGTGCCGGCCGACGAGGACTCGGCGGGCCTGATCGGCGCGTCGCTCGCCGCGCTGCACCGCACGACGGCGCCGTGGGACGCGGGCGAGTACCCGAACTTCGTCGAGGAGCCGGCGGAGGTCAGCGGGTTCTTCGACGCGGAGACGTGGGCGCGGCTGCGCGAGGTCAAGGCGCGCTACGACGCGGGCGACATGTTCCGCGGCAACCACCACGTGCCGCCGGCGACGGAGCGCCTCCGCCGCGCGGCCTAACGGACCGGGATCCTCAGCACGCCGAGCCGCTCGCTCGGCGTGCACCCGGCCGTGGGCGCGTCCGCGACGCGCTCGCACGCCACGCGCGGCCCGCCGGAGCGCCCGTCGAACCACGTCAGCGTGAAGGCGTACTCCCCCGGGCAGGCGCGCCGCCGCCCGCGCCAGTCGACGCGCGTCCCGCGGGCCCGCCAGCTGCCGACGTCGCAGCCGGCGGAGCGCGGCGGGTGGCTCGTGAGGCGCAGCGAGAGACGGGCGGGCGCCGAGAGGTCGGAGCGCGTCCAGCGGATCGCGAAGGCCGGGCGGGCGCCGGTGCGCAGGGCGCGGGAGGAGAGCCGCGGGCGCCGGGCCACCTCCACCCGCTCGCAGTCGCTGACCGCGTCGCGCGGGTCGACGATCGCGACGTCGTAGCCGGGGCCGCACTCCACGCGGTCGGCGGCGAAGTCGACGGAGCGGATCACGTCGTGGCCCTCGCCGCCGGTCAGCACGTCGGCGGCGGCGTCGCCGCGCTCGTCGCGGATCAGGTCGTCGCCGTCGCCGCCGTCGGCCTGGTCGGGGCCGAGGCCGGGGACCAGCACGTCGTTGCCGGGCCCGCCGCTGATGGTGTCCCAGCCCGTGCCGCCGGAGGCCTCGTCGTCGCCCGGGCCGAGGTGGACGTGGTCGTCGCCCAGCCCGAGCGCGACGCAGTCGTCGCCGCCGAAGGCGAGCACCTCGTCGTCGCCGTCGTAGGCGGCCACGTGCTCGGGCCCGGCGGTCCCCTCGAGCCGCTCGGCGCGGTCGGTGCCGACGAGGTCGAAGTCCCAGCAGAACGCTCCGCCGCGCACCGGCGCGGCGGCCTCGGCGGTGCCGGCGAACGCGGTCACGGCCACGATCAGAGCCAAAAAGCGGCGCATCACCCCGGAAAGATCGGCCGAAACGCCCTTCGCTGTAGCCTCTCGCCGCGCATATGCGCTTCTTCGAATACGAAGCCCGCGAGGTCGTCAAGCGCGCGGGCATACCTGTCACCGACTTCGGGTTCACCCGGGATGCGGCCGAGGCGAGGCAGATCGCCGAGCGCATCGGGGGCCCCACCGTCATCAAGTCCCAGGTCCTCACCGGCGGCCGCATGAAGGCCGGCGGCGTGAAGTTCGCCGACACGCCCGAGGAGGCCGAGCAGCACGCGGCCGACATCCTCGGGCTGGAGATCAACGGCCACATGCCGCGCGGCGTCCTGGTCGATCCCAAGGCGTCCGTCAAGCAGGAGTACTACGCCGGCGTCGTCTGGGACGGCATCCGCAAGCAGCCGGTGATCATCTTCTCGCCGGTCGGCGGCATCGACATCGAGCAGGTCGCCGAGGAGCAGCCCGACAAGGTCGGGCGGCGGCACTTCTCGAACCTGCTGCCGTTCGGCGACTTCGAGGCCAAGGAGGTCATCGCCTCGACCGGCGTCACGGGCAAGCCGCTCCAGCGCCTCGTCCCGATCGTCACCCGCCTGGCCAAGCTCTTCGTCGAGTACGACATGACGCTGGCCGAGATCAACCCGCTGGCCGAGATGGAGGACGGCTCCTTCATCGCCCTCGACGCCCACATGGACATGGAGAACGAGGCCCGCGGGCGGCACAAGACGCTCCTGGCCGAGCTGGGCGTCGGCGACGAGGAGACGCGCGAGGCCCGCGAGCCCACGCAGTTCGAGATCGCCGGCGAGGCGGTCGACGCGATGGACCACCGCGGCGTGGCCGGCAACGTCACCGAGTTCGACGGCGACCTCGGGCTCGTCATCGGCGCCGGCGGCGGGTCGCTGACGCTCTTCGACGCGGTCCGCAAGTACGGCGGCAAGCCGGCGAACTACTGCGAGATCGGCGGCAACCCGTCGGTCAAGAAGGCCAAGGGCCTGGCCAAGCTCGTGCTCCAGAAGGAGGGCGTCGACAAGATCGCGGTGATGATGTCGATCGTCTCCAACACCCGCGTGGACATCGTCGCGCGCGGCGTGATCGCGGCCTGCCTGGAGCTGGGCTACGACCCGGCCGAGAAGATCTCGATCTTCCGCATCCCCGGGGCGTGGGAGGACGAGGGCTTCAAGATCCTGGAGAAGTACGGCGTGCGCTACGCCGACCGCTCCACGTCGATGCACGAGGCCGCCCGGATGGCGGTGGAGGCCTAGATGTCGATCCTCGTTGACGAGACCACGACGTTCATCGTCCAGGGCATCACCGGCCGCGAGGCCGTCAATCTCACGCGAGAGTGCCTCGACTACGGCGCCGGCGCGAAGGTCGTCGGCGGCGTCACGCCCGGGCGCCTGGGCCGCGAGGTCCACGGCGTGCCCGTGTTCGACACCGTGCGGCAGGCCGTCGAGCACCACGGCTCCCCGATCGACGGCAGCGTCGTCACCGTGCCGCCCGCGTTCACGAAGGACGCGGTGTTCGAGGCGATCGAGAACGGCATCAAGCTGATCGTCATCGTCACGGAGCGCATCCCGCGGCGCGACGTGGCCGAGATGGTCGAGCTCGCGAACATGCGCGGCGCGCGGATCATCGGGCCCAACTGCCTCGGGATCATCGTTCCCGACGTCATCAAGATGGGCGGCATCGGCGGGCCGGCGAAGGACGCGGCGAAGGCCTACTCCCCCGGCCCGATCGGCGTGATCTCGCGCAGCGGCGGCATGACGACCGAGATGTCGTCGACGCTGACCGCGGCGGGCCTCGGCCAGTCGACGGCGGTGTCGATCGGCGGCGACGCGATCATCGGCTCGACCTACGCGGAGCTGATGCCGCTGTTCGAGGCCGACGAGCAGACCGAGGGCATCGTCATCTACACCGAGCCGGGCGGCCGCATGGAGGCCGAGCTGGCGCGCTGGGTGACCGAGCACGACTCGCGGCTGCCGATCGTCGCGTTCATGGCCGGGCGGTTCATGGACGAGATGCCGGGCATGAGCTTCGGGCACGCCGGCACGATCGTCGAGGGCAAGGAGGACACCGCGACCGAGAAGATCGCGCGGCTCCAGGCGGCCGGGATCACGGTCGCCGAGGAGATCTCCCAGATCCCCGACCTGATGAAGGCCAAACTGGCCGAGAGGAGCGCTGCCTGATGCGCGACGACGCCACCTTCATCGGCATCGAGGTCGACGACGCCGTCGCCGGCGACAAGGAGCTCGGGCGCAAGCTGCAGGAGGCCTGCCCCGTCGACATCTACGCCGACGCCGGCGGCAAGGTCGACATCGTCGAGTCCAACCTCGACGAGTGCGTCCTGTGCCGCCTCTGCATCGACGCCTCCCCGGAGGGCGCCGTGAAGGTCATCAAGCTCTACGACGGGGACGGCG
>DASVRH010000276.1:0-7115 GCA_036388715.1 Solirubrobacteraceae bacterium
GTCGCGGCAGCCCTTGAGGTCGCCGCTGCCGCGCAGGGCGGAGGCGAGGTCGGCGAGCAGGGCGCGGCGCGCGTCCTCGCGGCCGGGCCCGTCGGGCAGCAGGCGCAGCGCCGCGCGGTACCAGCGCGCCGCCGTCGCGGGCGCGCTGGCCGCGACCGCCTGGCCGGCCTCGCGGAGCACGCGGACGGCGGTCTCGTCGCCGCGCCGCGCGGCGTGCTCGACGTGGTGGGCGCGCTCGGCCGCCGGCGCCCCGCGCGCGGCGAGCGCGTCGGAGGCGCGGCGGTGCGCCGCGAGTCGCCAGCCGCCCTTCGTCCCCTCGTAGACCGCGCGCCACACGAGCTGGTGGCGGAACGCGAAGCGGCGCGGAACCTCCGTCGGGCGGACCAGCTCGCGGTCGAGCAGCTCGTCGAGCGCGGCCAGCGCCTCCTCCTCGTCGACCTCCGCGACCTCGGCCACCAGGTCGGGCTCGAAGCGCTCACCCACGACGGCGGCGGCCTGGAGCAGCGAGCGCGCCTGCGCGGGCAGCGCGCCGATCTCCTGCGCGAGCGCGGCGGACACCGCGGGGGGAAGGCCGAGCCGCGCGCCGCCGTCCTCGCCGCCCCCCTCGCCCGCCATGCGCGCCAGCTGCTCCATGAAGAACGGGTTGCCGCCCGCGGCCTCGAAGACCGCTTGGCGCCGCGCGTCGGGCACGCGGCCGGAGAGCATCCGCGCGGCGGCGTCGGCGCCGAGCGGCCCGAGGCGGATCCGCGTCACGCCCTCGCCGCGCTCGGCGGCGCCGACGGCGACGTCCAGGGCGCCCGGCAGCCGGCCCGTGCGCCCGGCGAGCGCGAGCATCACCGCGCCGCGCGGCGGCTTGTGCACGAGCGCCGACAGCAGCTCGGCCGACGCGTCGTCGGCCCACTGGAGGTCGTCGAGCGCCAGGACCACCGGTCGCTCGCCGGCGAGGCGCTCGAGCAGCTCGCGCACCGCGCGGTAGGAGCGGTAGCGCTCCTCGTGGACGCGGTGGGCGCCCGACCCGTCGCCGCCCAGCGCGGGGAAGATCGCCTCGAGCTCGGTGCGCAGCTCGCCGGGCCCAATGGCCAGGCGCTCGAGCGGCGCGCCGGCGAGGTGGGCGTCGAAGGCGTCGACGACCGCGGCGAACGGGACGCTGCGCTCGAACTCGGCGGCCCGGCCGAGCAGGACGAGCGCGCCGCGGCCCTCGGCCCGCGCGCACAGCTCCGCGAGCAGGCGCGTCTTGCCGATGCCCGCCTCGCCCGAGATCTCGACGATCCACCCCCGCTCGTCGTCGAGCGACGCGAGGGCTCCGTCGACGAGGGCCAGCTCCTCCTCGCGCCCGACGATCGCATCCGTCGCGGTTGTCACGCGCCAACCCTCTCATCGCGCGGCCGGCCTCGCCACCGCGAGGTACGCGGCGCCCGTCACCGCGATCAGCGCGAGGACGAGCGGCGCCGCCCACACCTGGTAGTCCGGAGCGCCCGGCGGCGCGATCGACGGGCGCGGCCACGCGACGTTGACCGCCTCGAAGGCCAGCCAGCAGACGGCGGCCACGTTGACCGGGAGCCCCCTGCGCCCGAGGCGCCCGCGCAGCCGCCCCACGAGCGCCGCGACGGCGATGAGCAGGAACGACACGTAGATCGCGGCGGTGCCGAACACGATCAGGCTGCCGATCGCCGTCGACTCGAGGCCGAGCAGCAGGCCGGCCGCGGCGACCACCGCGGCGACCAGGACGGCGGGCAGCGGCGTCCCGCGCGCGTCGACGCGCCGCAGCGTCGCCGAGGCGGGGAGCACGTCGTCGCGGGCGATCGAGTAGAGCGTCCGCGCCGTCAGCCCGAGCGCCGCCGCCCCGCACGCCACGAACGCGACGAGGACGAGCGCCGCGAACGGCTTCGTCGACCAGTCGCCGAACGACGTCACCACGGCGGTCGTCACCGGGTCGGCGTCGCGGCCGTCGACGATCGCCTGCGGGTCGGGGTGCGCGAGCGTCGCCGCCACGGCGTTGAGGAAGACGAGCGCGGCGACGGCGAGGACGGCGATCCACACCGCGCGCGGGACCGCGCGCGCCGCATGGCGCGTCTCCTCCGCCGCGCCGACGCACGCGTCGAAGCCGATGAAGACCCAGCCCGCCACCGCGAGCGCCGCGACGAGCCCGGCGAGCACCGACCCTCCGGACAGGGCCTCCGCGCCAAGCGTCTCACCGAGCAGCGAGAGGTCCTGCTCGCGGAAGGCCAGCAGCAGGATCACGCCGATCCCCGCCAGCGCCGCGGCCTCGGCCGCGATCCCGGCCTGCACGACGCGCTTGAGCGGCTCGATCCCGAAGGCGCCCGCCGTCGCGCTGGCCGCGACGAGGACGACCCCCGCGAGCACGACGGCGCCGGGCCGCGGATCGACCCCGAGCAGCGTGAGCAGCCACGGCGCGCCGAGGTAGGCGATCGTCGTGTTCGCCGCCATGTACGCGCAGACCGCGACCCAGCCGGTGAACCACCCGTACCGAGGGCCGACGAGGCGCCGCGTCCACTGGTACGGGCCGCCCGTGACGGGGAAGCGCGCCGCGAGCTCGGAGTAGACGGCGAGCAGCAGGCACTGGCCGGCCAGCGCCACCGGGAGGACCCACAGCCACGCCGGCCCGGCGAGCGTCGTCCCGATCAGCGCGACCGCGTAGAGCCCGACGACCGGGGAGATCGTCGCGAAGCCCATCGCGACGTTGTCGGCCCCGCCCAGGCGGCGGCGCAGCTCCTGCTCGTAGCCCAGCTCGCGCAGCCGTGCCGCGTCGTCGTCCGCCGCCGCCATGGCGGCACCCTCTCACGGCATGGCCAGCACGCGCACGACCTCGTCGGCCCACGGGTTGTCGCCCATGCCCTCCTGGTCGCACACGATCTTCTCCCCGTCGGCCGGCCACTCGAGCCGCACGCGCGTCGTCGTGTGCATGTGGTCGGTGGTGATCGTGAGCCCCTCGCGGTCCCACGCGCCGACCTCCTCCTTGACCGCGACGCCGTCACGCCGCTGCTTGTACTTGAAGGCGTGCAGCCTGGTCGGCGTGACGGCCAGGAGGAACTGGCTCGGCAGGCCGCCGGCGCGCCGGCGGCCCATCAGGGTCGCGGCGCCGTAGGCCAGCGCGCCGGCCTGCGTCTTGGAGATGGCGTACTTGGTCCCCGAGCCGGTGGCCCGGAAGGTGCCGGCCGCGAGCACCTCTTCGGCGAGGTGCGCCTGGACGGACTCCCGGAACTTGATCCGGTACTCCTCGGCGACGGCGGGGCTGATGTCGAAACGTCCCATGCCGCGCACCCTCCGCCGCGCTCGCCCGTGCTGGCAAGGCCTCCGTGGAAAGCGCGGCGGGGGAGGGGTCGCCCGGCGGATGCTCACCCGGCGCCGTGATTAAGCGAGGCGCCGCTCAGCGGACGATCCTGAACGCCTTGCGCCTCGGCGCCGACGCGTTGCCCGCCGCGTCGGTCGCCGTCGCGATCAGCGTGTAGCGCCCGGGCGCGAGCCGCCTGCCGCCCATCCGGCCGCGGAAGAGGAACCGGTTGACGCCCGCCGTCGCGACCACGCGGGCCGCTCCGCGGACCGCCACCTGCCGCGCGCACGACGGCTTGGCGCGGTTCGCGCGGCGCGGCGTGACGCACCGGCCCCCGACCCTGCGCCCCTTGGCCGCGCGGCGAACCGTGAACCGCACGGACCCTGGCTCGGAGAGCGTGAAGGTCACCACCGCGCCGACGCGCGCGGCGACGCGCACGACGGAGGGCCCCGAGCTCGCCGCCCGGAACGCCGTGCTCGACAGCCCGAGCGCGGTGACCGTGGGGTCGGTCACGTCGGGCGGCGGCGGGGGCGGGGGACCCGGCGGGCCGGGCGGCGGCGGCGTGACGCCCGGCGGCGGCGGGTCGTCCGGCGGCGGCGGATCGTCGTCGACGACGACCGGCGGCACGCCCGTGTACGTCGCGATCCCGCGCGCCTGCGTGTCGCCGCCCGCGGACGTGAAGCCGCCGCCGGCGAACAGGTCGCCGCCGTACGTCGCGACCGCGAGACCGTTGCCGATCCACGGGCCGTTGCCCGCGCCGTCGGATCCGACCGCGCCCCAGTCCGTCCCGTCGAAGGCGGCCACGTTGTCGGCCTCGGGGTCGCCGTTCGCGTTCTGGAAGGAGCCCGTGGCGTAGACGTTGTCGGCGTCCGCCGCGAGGCCGTAGGTGTAGGTCAGGGTGGAGAACCAGCCGTTGGTCCCGGCCGTGTCCGACCCGAGGGCGGCCCACGCCGAGCCGGTCCACTTGACGACGTAGTCGGCCTGCGCGATGCCGTTGACGTTGACCGCGTCGGTGCCGACGAACACCTGGTTCCCGCGCGCGGCGAGGCTGCGGACGAACGTGTCGATCACGCAGTCGCACGCGGCGGCGCTCGTCCCCAGCGGGTGCCACAGCCCCGTCGGCGCCCGGTAGGCGATGTTGTCGGCGGCGACGTCGCCGTCGAGGTCGGCGAACCGCCCGCCCACGTAGAGGTTGCCGGCCACGTCCGTCGTCATCGCGTAGATCGGGCCGCTGACGGGGTTGCCGCTGGTCGTCGCGGCCGCCCCGCCGTTCTCGAGGAGGCACCTGACCAGGTAGTCGGCGTCCGCGTTGTCGCCGCCGTTCTGGAACTCGCCGCCGACGTAGAGGCTGTCGCCGATGACCTGGAGGGCGTCGACGTTGCCCTCGAACGCGGTGCCATCCGCGCTGAAGCAGGGCGGCGCCCAGCTCGTGCCGTTCCAGACGGCGAGGAAGTCCGCGGCGGCGTTGCCGCCCGCGTTGTGGAACGTGCCGCCGGCGTACACCTTGCCGCCGGCCACCGCGATCGCGTCGACGGAGCCGTCGGCGATCCCCGGGCCGACGGCGGACCAGCTCGTCCCGTCCCACGTCGCGATGCGGTCGGCGTCGGCGTCGCCGCCGGCGTCGGTGAAGCTCCCGCCGACGTAGAGGGGGCCCGAGGTCGGGCGAAGGGCGGAGACCGTCCCGTTCAGCGAGTCGGTGCCGGCGTCGCCGGCGTCGCCGACGTGATCCCAGCCCCCCGGCCCCACCGCCGCGGCCGATCCGGCGCCCATCGACGTCGCCGCGAGTGCGAGCGCCACCACGGACGCCGTCCGACAACCTCGAACGCGCACGGGGCCCGCCCACTTTCCGGTCCTGCGTAGCCACCGGCGCCCGACCGGGCGACCGGTTGTGACGGACGCTACAGGTGGTCGGCGACCGCGTCCACCGGGGGATGGGCGCGCATCTCCTCGCCGACGCGCCGGGCGGCGCGGGTGTACGCGTCGTCGGCGAGCAGCGCCGCGAGCGCGCCCTCGATGTCCTGCGGCGACGCGGGCGCGACGACCAGGCCCGCGCCGGCCCGCTCCACCGCCGCGGCGTTCAGCGGCTGGTCGGCGAACATCGGCACGACGACGGAGGGCTTGCCCGCCGCCAGCGCGCCCGTCGTCGACCCGGATCCGCCGTGGTGGATCACGGCGGTCGCGTGCGCGAGCGCGTCGGCCTGGCGGACCCAGGGCTCGACGTGGAGGTTGGCCGGCCGCGGGCGCAGCGCGTCCGGGTCCATCTCGCGGCCGACGGTCATCAGCGCGCGCACCGGCAGGTCCGCGACGGCCTCGGCCGCCGCGCCGAACGCGGTGCGGAAGCGCTCCTCGCCCCCGGCGACGCTGCCGAAGGTGATGTACACGAGCGGCCGTCCGTCGTCGCCGGGCCACCAGCCGGGGAGCGGCTCCGCGGCGGCGTCCCAGGCCGGGTCGCGGAAGCGGACGGTGTGCGGCATGAGCGGCAGCTCGGGGTCCTCCAGCGACGCCGGCGTGCACGTGAGGTACGGCGAGCGGCGCAGCGACTCGAGGCCCGGGTCGGGGTCGAGCCCCGCCTCGGCGCGCACGTCGTTGACGGCCTTGTCGGCGAGCATGAGCCCGTAGTGCTCGGCGGCGGAGATCCCGAAGCCGATCCGCGCGTGGGGGACGCCGTGCCGCTCGGCCGCGAGCGCGCTCGCGAACTGGCTGATCTCGCGCAGCACGACGTCCGGCTTCCACTGGTCCATCGCCTCCAGCAGGCGGGGCAGGGTCGCGGTGGTGCGCAGGCGGCCGAACATCTCGCCGACGACGAGCCGCTCGCCCTCCTCGTAGGACTCCGTCTGCCGCACCCGGCTCCACACCGCCTGGATCGCCTCGTCCGGCGGGTCGCCGAGCTCCCACAAGTCGAAGCCGTCGGCGGCGACGGCCGGCGCCAGCTCGGCGGGCCCCGCGACGATCACCTCGTGGCCGCCGCGGCGCAGCGCTTGCATGAACGGCACGAGCGGGAAGTAGTGGCCGGCGCCGCGGGTCGACGCGAAGAGAGCGCGCATCGCGCGACTCTACGGCCGCCCGCGGCGCCTACGCCACCGTCCAGCAGGGCGACCAGAGAGTTGCAGTGGAGCTAGTCGGACTCGAACCGACGACCTCCTGGGTGCGATCCAGGCGCTCTCCCAACTGAGCTATAGCCCCGCAACCGGACCATGCGTCCGGGGTTCGAAAGTCTAGCTCGACCGGGCAATACGCTTGTGGACCCCCCCGGAGAGCCGTGAGCTTCCGCAACCGCCTGACCCTCTTCTTCGTGGCCATCGTGATCCTGCCGATGGTCTCCATGGCGTTCGTCCTGTTCCGGCTGCTCTCCGACAACGAGCAGGGCAAGGCGGACGCCCGGCTGGCCGCCCGCCAGCAGACCGCGATCAACCTCTTCGCCGAGGACCGCGAGCGGGCGGGGCGCATCGCCGAGGGCCTGACCACCGACCGGCCGCTGGCCACCGCGCTGCGGGCCGACGACCGCGGCGCCCTCCAGCGACGGGTGCAGGCGATCGTCGAGGAGTTCGGCCTCGCGCGCATGCGGATCGCGCTCGAGGGCCGCACCATCGCCGACGCCGGCTCGGCGTCGGCCACGGCGGCCGCGGCGCGGACGCTCGTCGACCCCGGCGGCAGGCGCTACGAGCTTGCGCTCTCCGACCGGACGGCGCCGGCGTTCGCGCGCAGCGTCCGGCGCGTCACGGGCCTGCACGTCGTCGTGCGCAGCGGGAGGCGGACGATCGGCAGCACGCTGGCCGACGTGCCGCGCGAGGAGCTGCCCGCCGAGGGGGAGACGGTCGAGGTC
>DASVRH010000277.1:0-10638 GCA_036388715.1 Solirubrobacteraceae bacterium
CCGTCCGCGAGGCGAGCGGCAAGCTGACCGCCGCCGTGGCGAGCGCCGTCACCGCCGTCGTCGACCGCGAGGCGGGCTTCCGCCCCGCGAGCGTCCGCGTCGCGGACAGCGCCGACGACCTGCGCCTGGCCGTCGACGCGGCCACCGACGCCGTCGTCGTGAGCTTCACGCTGCTCGGCGAGCCCGGTCGGCTCGTCCTGCTGCTCCCCGCCGGCCTCGGGTCCGCACCGCCTCCCGCGGCGCTCCCGGCCGACGCCGCCCCCGACGTCGGCGAGATGCCGCTCTCGAACGCGCTGCGCAGCGTCCAGGTGCGCGTGTGGGCGGAGCTGGGCCGTACCCGCATGCCCACGG
Organism: Solirubrobacteraceae bacterium; assembly: GCA_036388715.1. Lineage (GTDB taxonomy): Bacteria > Actinomycetota > Thermoleophilia > Solirubrobacterales > Solirubrobacteraceae > CADCVT01. The sequence goes on from DASVRH010000277.1 coordinate 352, forward strand.
GCCAGGTCGTCGGACTGCCTTCCGGTGCCATCGTGGAGCTCGATCGCGAGGCCGAGGAGCTCGTCGACCTGTACGTCGACGGCCAGCGCTACGCGACCGGCCGCCTCGTCGTCACCGACGACGACAGCTGGGGCGTCCGCATCGAGCACGTCCTCGCGGCGCGCTAGCCCGTCCAGATCTTCTGGACGCGGCTGCAACTCCCCGCGCCGGGGACCGATGAACCTGGACGATGAAGGCCGCAACCGGCATCGGCATCGCTGTCGCATGCGTCGGGCTCCTGCTCGGCGCATCCATGGAGGGCACCCCGCTGGGGGCCCTCTTCAACGTGCCCGCGATCATCATCATCTTCGGCGGCCTCGCCGGCGCCTCGCTGGCCTCCGTGGGCATGGACGGGATGAAGCTCGTCCCGACGCTCTACAAGAAGGTCATGAGCACGGAGCGCCCGCGCATGCGCGAGCAGGTCACCGAGCTCGTCGGCTACGCCGAGCGCGCGCGGCGCGACGGCCTCCTGGCGCTCGAGGAGGACATCGACGACGTCGAGGACGCCTACACGCGCAAGGGCCTCCAGCTCGTCGTCGACGGCACGCCGTCCGACCTCGTCCGCGAGATCCTCGAGGCGGAGATCCACGGGATGCGCGCGCGGCACAAGACCGGCCAGAAGGTCTTCGAGAGCGCCGGCGGCTTCGCCCCCACCATGGGCGTGCTCGGCACGGTCATGGGCCTCATCTCCGCGCTCCAGAAGCTCGACCAGCCCGAGACGCTCGGGCCCGCGATCTCCGGCGCGTTCATCGCGACGCTGCTCGGCGTCGGCGCCGCCAACATCGTGCTGCTGCCGGTCGCCACGCGGCTGAAGGGCCTCTCCGAGGACGAGACGCGCTCGCGCGTGCTCGTGCTCGAGGGCATCCTCGCGATCCAGTCGGGCGACAACCCGCGCGTCATCGAGGAGAAGCTCATCTCGTTCGTCCCGCCGGACGAGCGCGGCGACGAGGAGCCCGAGGCCGACGAGGGCCCGCAGCTGCGCGCGGTCGACGACGACGAGGCGCTGGCGGCCTGACATGAGCTCGATCCGCTTCGACGACGAGCCCGAGCACGACGGCAGCGAGCGCTGGCTCCTGACCTACGCCGACATGATCACGCTGCTGCTCGCGCTCTTCATCGTCATGTTCGCGATGTCGTCGGTGAACGCCACGAAGTTCAAGTCGCTCCAGGAGTCGCTGCAGGACGCCTTCAGCGGCAAGATCCTCGGCGGCGAGTCCATCCAGGAGACCGCGGGCTCCGTGCAGGCCGAGGAGCCCAAGCCCGCCTCCGCCCCGACCGCGCTCCAGCCGATGGTGCAGAACTCGCCGCAGGCCGTGGCCGAGCAGACCGACTTCCGCAAGCTCAAGGCCAGGATCGACCGGCTCGTGCGCGAGCAGGGGCTGACCAGCAAGGTCGAGACCGCGATCGAGAAGCGCGGCCTGGCCGTGCGCGTCCTCACCGACGGGCTGCTCTTCGACTCGGGCACCGCCGACGTCAAGCCCGCGGCCGAGCCGCTGCTGACCAAGGTCGGCGCGATCCTCGCCACGGGCCAGGCCCACCCGGTCCGCGTCGAGGGCCACACCGACAACGTGCCGATCAGCGGCCGCTTCCCGAGCAACTGGGAGCTGGCCTCGGCCCGCGCCTCCGGCGTCGTGCGCGTCCTGCTCGGGACGCCGCTCGCCTCGAGCCCGTTCGAGGCCGTCGGGCGCGCCGCGCTCGACCCCCTCGAGACGAACCGGTCCGAGGCCGGCCGCGCGAAGAACCGCCGCGTCGAGATCATCCTTCCCCGTCAGTTCGCCGAGCCGTCGCCACAGACGCCCGGCGAGCTCGCCCAGGGCATTCGCCCCGACCACTCGCCATCGACCGCCACGGAGGGCACTCGATGACCAAGAAGAAGAAGCTGCTGATCGTCGTCGTGGCGGTGCTCGCCTCGCTCGGCGGCGGCTACAAGTTCGTCTTCGCCAAGGAGGCGGAGCCGAAGCCGAGCAAGATCCACGGGGACGTCTACGTCCTCGGCAAGGACTTCCTCGTCAACCTCGCCGACGGCCACTACGCGAAGCTCGGCGTGGCGATCGTCGTCGACCACGGCGCCGCGATGCCGGCGGAGAGCGGCGGCCACGGCGCGGCCGCGCCCAAGCCGCCGGAGGGCTACGGCCCGCTGCCGCAGGAGGCCGCCGTCCGCGACATCGTCACGGACACCCTGACCGACGTGGAGCAGGACGAGCTGACGGCCGGCAAGGGCCGCGAGGAGCTGAAGGACAGGATCCTCAAGCGCGTCAAGCAGGGCACCGACGTGCCGATCCATGAAGTGCTGTTCACCGACGTGTCCGTGCAGTAGGGAGGCAAAGCAAGTGTCGAACGAAGAGATCCAGCTTGCTCAGCTCGAGGGCGGTGCCCCGATGACGGCGGGCGCCTCCCCGCGCGAGCTCGAGCGCCTGAACGACGTCGGCCTCGAGCTGACCGTCGAGGTCGGCCGGACGCGGATGACCCTCGGCCAGGCGCTCGCGCTCGGCCCGGGCTCGGTCATCACGCTCGACCGTCTCGCCGACCAGCCCGTCGACCTGCTCGTCAACGGCATGCCCGTGGCGCGCGGCGAGGTCGTCGTCATCGACGACGTCTTCGGGCTGCGCGTGACGCAGATCGTGGCCTCCGCCGCGGCGACCGCCGGGCAGGCCAAGGCGCAGGTCGAGGAGGCGCAGAAGATGGCGGGAGAGCTCGCGGCCTAAAGGTCCAGCCGGGACATCCGAATACCGGGGCGAGCCGTCCCCCTCCAACGCGGCTCACCCCTCCACAGATGTCCCTTCGCCTTCGTGCGCTCACGATCGCCTACGCGATCGCCAACTTCATCCTGCTCGTCCTTCCCACCCTCGCCCTCGCGGCGGAGAAGAAGGACGAGAAGGCCCCGGCGATGTCCTCGACCTACGGAGAGGACAAGCCGCTCGACCTCCCGGTCGACGCGCCGAAGAACCTCGGCGACGCCGGCGCCTCGGGCGGCGGGTCGCTCGTGCGCACCTTCGTCGGCCTCGCCGTCGTCGTCGCCGTCATCTACGGCCTCTACTGGGTCCTCCGCCAGGTCAAGTCGTCGCGCGAGGAGCGCGCCGTCGGCAGCGGCCTCGCGTCGCAGGCCGTCGTCCCGCTCGGTCCGAACCGCTCGCTGCACCTCGTCCGCGCCGGCCGCGAGCTCGTCCTGCTCGGCGTGGCCGAGCACGGCGTCACGCCGATCCGCTCGTACACCGAGGAGGAGGCGACGCAGGTCGGCCTCATCAGCGGGCACGACGAGGACGACGCCGAGCTGCAGCCCCTTCCCGAGCCCGGCCGCCGCCGTCACCCGGGCGGCGCCATGACGATCGGCGAGCTCGTCGATCGCATCCGCCTCTGGACGGTGCGCAAGTGAAGCCGGGCACCGATGCCGTGCAGCTGCTGCTGCTCGTCGGCGCGGTCACGCTCGTCCCGGCGCTGCTGTTCACCGTCACCGCGTTCACCCGCATCCTCGTCGTGCTCGGCTTCATCCGCACCGGGCTCGGCACGCCGACCGCGCCGCCCAACCAGGTGCTGGTCGGCATCGCGCTCTTCCTGACGCTGTTCGTGATGGCGCCGACCTTCGCCTCGGTCAAGAAGGAGGCGATCGACCCGCTGCAGGCCAAGCAGATCACCGAGGGCCAGGCGTTCGACCGCGGCCAGAAGCCGATCCGCGAGTTCATGTTCCGCCAGACCCGTGAGAAGGACCTCGCGCTGTTCGTGAAGCTGGCGAAGATGGACCAGCCGAAGACGCGGGCCGACGTCCCCACCCACGTCCTCATCCCCGCCTTCATCATCAGCGAGCTGAAGACGGCCTTCCAGATCGGCTTCTTGATCTTCCTGCCGTTCCTGGTGATCGACCTCGTCGTCAGCTCGACGCTGATGTCGATGGGCATGATCATGCTGCCACCCGTCTTCATCAGCCTGCCGTTCAAGATCCTGCTGTTCGTCCTGGTGGACGGCTGGAACCTCGTCACGAAGTCGTTGGTGGAGAGCTTCGGGTGAACGAGGACACCGTCATCCAGCTCGTCGTGGGCGCGGTCGAGCTCGCGCTGAAGGTCGGCCTGCCGCTGCTGCTCGTCGGCCTCGCCGTCGGCCTCGTGATCTCCGTCTTCCAGGCGATCACGCAGATCCAGGAGCAGACGCTCACCTTCATCCCGAAGATCCTCGCCACCGTCGCGGTGCTCGTCATCGGCGGGCCATGGATGCTCGACCAGCTGCTGGCCTACACGGCCGACCTGTGGGGCTCGATCCCGGAGCTCGTCGGATGACGCCGGTCATCCAGCAGTTCGGCGAGCAGCAGGTCGCGGGCTTCTTCCTCGTGCTCGCGCGCGTCTCGCCGCTCTTCGTGCTCGCGCCGCTCTTCAGCTCGAACCTCATGCCGCCGCGCGTCCGCGGGATCGTCGCCGTCGCGCTGGCCATCGGCCTCTCGCCCGTCGTCGCGAAGTCGAAGATCTCGATGGAGACGTTCGACCTCGTCGGGCTGCTCGGCAAGGAGCTGCTCGTGGGCCTGGCCTTCGCGTTCACGATCGGCGCGCTGTTCGCCGCGCTCAGCGTCGCCGGCACGTTCCTCGACACGAGCATCGGCTTCTCGTTCGGCTCGATCGTCGACCCGATCACCGGGTCGAGCGCCGCGGTGCTCGCCCAGCTCTACGCGCTCATCGGCGTGCTGATCTTCATCGCCATCGGCGGCGACGCCTGGGTCGTGCAGGGCCTCGCCCGCACCTACGACCTCGTGCCGCTCGAGTCGTTCCCCTCGCTCGCGCTCATGACCTCGGGGGCGCTCGCCGCGTTCGTCGCGATCTTCGGCGCCGCGATCCAGGTCGCCGGGCCCGTGCTCCTCGCGCTGATCCTCACCGACGCCGCGTTCGGCATGGTCTCGCGCGTCGTCCCGCAGCTCAACGTCTTCGCCGTCGGCTTCGCCGCGAAGATCGTCGTCGGCCTGCTCGTGCTCGGCGTCACCCTGCCCTTCCTCGCCGGCTGGCTGAGCGGCGAGCTCGAGGCGTCGGTCACCGACGCCCTGCGGATGCTGAAGGTCGCCTGATGGCCGGCGCGCACGACAAGACCGAGAAGGCGACACCCAAGAAGCGCGAAGAGGCGCGTAAGAAGGGGCAGGTCGCCAAGTCGCAGGACCTCAACGGCGCGCTCGTCATGCTCGCCGGGCTGATGGCGCTCGCGATCACCGGCGGCGCGATGGCCGGGCGCATGCAGAACGCGATGACCGAGACGCTGCGCCAGGTCGCCGACCCGTCCGTCGTCGACAAGCAGGGCATCGGCCCGCTGCTCATGGGCGCCCTCACCGACACCGGCCTGGCGGTCGCCCCGGTGGCCGGCGCGTGCCTCGTCGCGGGCGTGCTGGCCAGCGTCCTGCAGGTCGGGTTCAAGCCGTCCGCCAAGGCCGCCGCGCCGGACCCCAAGCGCATCAACCCCCTGAACGGCCTCAAGCAGATCCTCGGCCCGAACTCGCTGGTCGAGGGCGGCAAGTCGATCGTCAAGGTCGCCGTCGTCGCGGGGATCGTCGCGATCGCCCTCGTCCCGACGCTGCCCGGCATGGGCGCGATGGTCGGCATGACGCCCGCGCAGCTGGCCGGCGAGCTGGTCTCCACGATCATGGGCATCGCGCAGCGCGCCGCGATCGCGTACCTCGTCATCGGCCTCGCCGACGTGGCCTGGCAGCGCCACCGCCACGAGAAGCAGCTGCGGATGGACAAGCAGGAGGTCAAGGAGGAGCAGAAGCAGCAGCAGCTCCCCGCCGAGGTGCGCATGGCGATCCGCCGCCGCCAGGCGTCGGCCGCGCGCGCCCGCATGATGGGCGCCGTCCCCGAGGCCGACGTCGTCGTGACCAACCCGACGCACTTCTCCGTCGCGCTGAAGTACGACGGCAAGAAGGCCGCGCCCGAGGTCGTCGCCAAGGGCCAGGACCTCCTCGCGCTGCGCATCCGCGAGATCGCCCGCGAGCACGGCGTGCCCGTGGTGCCCGATCCGCCGCTCGCGCGCGCGCTGCACAAGAACGTCGAGGTCGGCCGCCAGATCCCCGAGGAGCTCTTCGCGGGCGTCGCCCAGATCCTCGCGTACGTGTACCGAGTCGCCGGCAGGAGGGCCGCCTGATGGGCGCCAACGCCGGGCTGAAGAAGCTCTCGCAGTACAGCGACCTGCTCGCCGCGGGCGCCGTGGTCCTCGTCGTCGTGATGATGATCGTGCCGCTCCCGGCGGTCCTGCTCGACCTCTTCATCACGCTCAACATCTCGATCGCGCTGGCCATCGTCGTGGCCACGCTCTACCTGCCGCGGGCGCTCGACTTCAGCTCGTTCCCGTCGCTGCTCCTGCTGACGACGCTGTTCCGCCTGGCGATCAACGTCTCGGTCACGCGGCTCATCCTGCTCGAGGGCGACGCCGGCCACGTCGTCGAGGCGTTCGGCAAGTTCGTCGTCGGCGGCAACGTGGTCGTCGGCCTGATCGTCTTCCTGATCCTCGTCGTCATCCAGTTCGTCGTGATCACGAACGGCGCGGGGCGCGTCGCCGAGGTCAGCGCGCGGTTCACGCTCGACGCGATGCCCGGCAAGCAGATGGCGATCGACGCCGACCTCAACGCCGGGCAGATCACCGAGGAGGAGGCGCGCCTGCGCCGCGAGGACATCTCCCGCGAGGCGGACTTCCACGGCGCGATGGACGGCGCGTCGAAGTTCGTCAAGGGCGACGCCATCGCGGCGATCCTCATCACGCTCATCAACCTGATCGGCGGCATCATCGTCGGCGTCGCCCAGCAGGGGATGCCGTTCAGCGAGGCCGTCCAGCACTTCTCGCTGCTCACCGTCGGCGACGGCCTGACCGCGCAGATCCCCGCGCTCCTGATCTCCGTCGCGACCGGCATCCTCGTCACGCGCTCGGCCTCGCAGGCCGACCTCGGCTCCGACGTCGCCGACCAGATCCTCGCGCAGAAGAAGGCCCCGCTCGTCGCGGGCGTCGTCATCTGCTCGTTCGCGCTCGTGCCGGGGCTGCCGAAGGTCCCGTTCCTCATCGTCGGCGGCCTGTTCTTCATGGTCGGCCGCGCGCTGAAGGACCGCCCGACGGCGGCCGAGGCCAAGGCCGCGGCCGACGAGGCCGCCGCGCAGGCCGCGCTGCCCGGGCCGCCGTCGCCGCGCGACCAGGCCATCGAGGCGCTCCAGATCGACCCGCTCGAGCTGTGCATCGGCTTCGGCCTCGTGCCGCTCGTCGACCAGGGCGCCGGCGGCACGCTGCTCCAGCGCGTCGGCGCGGTGCGCCGCCAGATCGCCTCCGAGCTCGGCACGGTCATCCCGTCGGTGCGCATCCACGACGAGATGGGCCTGGCCTCGCACGAGTACGTGCTCAAGGTCCGCGGCTCGGAGGTCGCGCGCGGTCGCACGATGGCCGGCCACCAGCTCGCGCTCGACCCGGGCGACGCCGTCGGCCAGCTCAACGGCGTGCCCACGACCGAGCCCGCGTTCGGCCTGCCGGCGGTGTGGATCGCCGACCAGCAGCGCGCGGAGGCCGAGGCGCTCGGGTACACCGTGGTCGACCCCGAGTCGGTGATCGTCACGCACCTGACCGAGTCCATCCGCGGCCACGTCGCCGACCTGCTCACCCGGCAGGACACCCGCGCGCTGCTCGACCAGCTCAAGGAGGTCACCGCGGCGGTCGTCGAGGAGGTCGTCCCCGAGCTGCTGTCGGTCGGCGCGATCCAGCGCGTCCTGCAAGCGCTCTTGCGCGAGGGCGTCTCGATCCGCGACCTCGGCGCCATCGTCGAGGCCGTCGGCGACCGCGCACGACTCACCCGTGACCCGAGCCTCCTGGCCGAGTACGCGCGCCAGGCCCTCGGCCGGACGATCCTCGCCGCGCACCTCGACGACGAGCACAAGCTGCGCGCCATCTCGCTGGATCCGGCCGTCGAGGCCGAGGTCTCGCAGTCGATCGCGCAGACGCCCGACGGCGAGTACCTGGCCATGGAGCCCACCCGCGCCCAGGCGCTCGTGCGCTCGCTGTCGGCGCAGAGCGAGCAGGCCGTCCAGCGCGGGCGCCGCCCGGTGCTGATCTGCTCGTCGCGCACGCGCAGGCATCTCCGGCGGCTCGTCGAACAGGCACTTCCCCAGCTGTCCGTCTGCGCCTACAACGAGATCGCGCCGGGCATCAGCGTGGAGACGATCGGAGTCGTGACCGCATGACCACCAAGACCTACCGGGGCCGGTCATTGGAGGAGCTGCTGCCGAAGGTCAGGGCAGAGCTCGGCCCCGATGCCGTCATCGTCCGTCAGCGGGAGGGGCTGACGGGCGGCGTCGGCGGCTTCTTCCAGAAGCGGCTGGTCGAGATCGAGGCGGAGGTGCCCCAGGGGGGCACGCTCGACGTCACCGACGGCCCGCCGGTCACGCCGGACTTCCTCGCGCAGCTCAGCGAGGCCCAGGCCGCCGTGGCGTCGGCCGACTTCGTCCCCCTCGATCTCCCCGAGGTCGTCGAGGACGAGACGTGGAGCGGCTGGCGCGACCCGGCTCCGGCCCCCGCGACGACCCCGTACGTCAGCGAGATGATCAGCGCGCTGCCCGCGCCGCAGGACCTCCTGCCGGCGGCCCCGGCCCCGCGCGAAGCGGCCCCGGTCCCGGTCCCGCGCGAGGCGACCCCGTCGCCGTGGTCCGCCGAGGCCGAGAGCCTGCGCGACCAGCTCGTCGCGCGCGGCGTCGACGGGTCGCTGGCCGACGAGGTCGTCGAGGAGACGATGACCCACCTCGTGCCGCTGCGCTCGGGGGAGAAGCTCAAGCCGCTGCTGGCGTCCGCGCTCGCCCGCCGCATCCCCGTGGCGCCGCTCGGCGGCCTGGCCGGGCGCGTCGTCGCCTTCGTCGGCGCCGGCGGCTCGGGCAAGACCCACTGCGCCGCGCGCCTGGCGGCCGCCTACGCCGCGGCCGACCGCATGCCGGTCGCGTGCGTCTCGCTGGCCCCGCGCGACGCCGGCTCGGAGCTCGCGCTCCAGCTCGCGCCGTCCGGCGTGCCGCTCCACCCTGTCGGCAGCGGGGCGCAGGCGCGCGAGCGCGTCGCGCCGTTCCGCGACCGGTCGCTCGTGCTCGTCGACACGCCGAGCGTCTCGCCGCGCGCGAAGGCCGACCTGCGCACCCTCGCCGACGAGCTGCGCGCCCTCGGCGCCGACGACGTCCTCCTCACCCTGCCCGCCACGGCCAGCGCCGGCGCGGCCCGCGAGGCGATCGCCGCCGGCCGCAGGGTCGGCGCCTCCGCCGTCGTGCTCACCCACGCCGACGAGACCGAGCACCTCGGTCCCGCCGTCGGCGCGGCCATGGAGTCCGGCCTGCCGTTCGCCTACGTCGGCGAGGCCGCGGCCCTGCGCCCGGCTGCCGCCGAGGAGCTGGCCGGCGCACTGCTGGGAGCCGGCCGCCGATGACTGCCAAGGCCCAGTCCAAGGGCAAGCAGGCCAAGGACGCGAAGCCCAGCGCGCCCGAGGACGCGCGCCCGCGGCTCTCCGGCCACCCGAAGGCCCGCCGTCAGATCCGCGAGGCGAAGGCGTGGTCGGGGATCGCCGGCTTCGTGCTCGTGCTCGGCCTCTCGCTCGAGGGCGGGGCGCTGCCGTTCGACGCCGGCGTCCGCGCGCTGGCCGCCGGCGCGGGGTGCTACCTGGCGGGCTGGGCCCTCGCCGTCATCGTCTGGACGCAGCTGGCGCGGGCCGAGGTGCTCGTCGCCGAGCAGCGCTACCGGGAGTCTCTCGAGGAGCGATGATCGATGGACCGGATCGACCGCATCGGCCCTCGCGAGCCCACGTGGCTCGAGCCGGCGATCGACCCGGACCGTGAGGAGATCGCGGAGCGCCGCCGGCGCCGCGAGCAGGAGCGACGTCGCCGCGAGCAGCAGGACGAGCGGGCGGGCCGCGCGGCCGAGGACGGCGACGACCCGCCGCACCACATCGACGTGATCGCCTAAAGGGCCCCGGGCGCAAGCCGAACAAACCGGGGGTGAGCGTCTCCGTCATCGTCGTGCTCGACGGTGGGGCCGAGCGATCCCTGCGCTGCCTCGCCGCGCTGGCGGCCGTCCCCGACGACCCGAAGCACGAGGTCGTCGTCGTCGACGACGCCTCCGCCGACCTCGAGCCCGTGCTGGCCCGCATCGAGGGCGGCGCCGAGATCGTCCGCCTCGAGCGGCGCCGCGGCCTGGCGGCCGCGTGGCGCGCGGGGCTCGAGCGCGCGACGGGCGAGACGGTCGTCCTGCTGCGCACCGCCGCGGAGGTCGACGCCGGCTTTC
>DASVRH010000278.1:0-4523 GCA_036388715.1 Solirubrobacteraceae bacterium
AGCTCCTCCTCCATGCGCATGAGCTTCTGCGTCTCGGCCTCGGTGAGCTTGAAGACGGGGATGCCGGTCCACATCGAGACGATGTCGGCGATCTCCTCCTCGCCGATGGCCGGCCGCTCGCCGCCCTCGCCGGACTCCCACCGCTCCTCGAGCTCGCGCTTCTTGTTCGTCAGCCGGCGCTCCGTGTCACGGAGGGACGCCGCCTTCTCGAACTCCTGCGCCTCGATCGCGGCCTCCTTGGCACGCCGCGTCGTCTCGATCTCGTCCTCCAGCTCGCGGTACACGGGCGGGGACGTCATCGACTTGATCCGCATGCGGGCGGCGGCCTCGTCGATGAGGTCGATCGCCTTGTCCGGGAGGAACCGGTCGGAGATGTAGCGGTCCGACAGCTCGGCGGCCGCCTCGAGCGACTCGTCGGTGATCTGGACCTTGTGGTGCGCCTCGTAGCGATCGCGCAGGCCCTTGAGGATCTGCACGGTCTCCTCGGTCGACGGCGGGTCGACGCGGATCTGCTGGAAGCGCCGCTCCAGGGCCGCGTCGCGCTCGAGGTACTTGCGGTACTCGTCGAGCGTCGTGGCGCCGATCGTCTGCAGCTCGCCGCGCGCCAGCGCCGGCTTGAGGATCGAGGCGGCGTCGATCGCGCCCTCGGCCGCACCGGCCCCGACGAGGTTGTGGAGCTCGTCGATGAACAGGATGATGTCGCCGCGCTGGGTGATCTCCTTCATCACCTTCTTGAGGCGCTCCTCGAACTCGCCGCGGTACTTCGAGCCCGCCACGAGCGCGGCCAGGTCGAGCGTGTAGATCTGCTTGTTCTTCAGCAGCTCCGGCACGTCGCCGTGGGTGATGCGCTGCGCGAGGCCCTCGACGACGGCCGTCTTGCCGACGCCCGGCTCGCCGATGAGCACCGGGTTGTTCTTCTGACGGCGCGAGAGGATCTGCATGATCCGCTCGATCTCGGTCTCGCGACCGACGACGGGGTCGAGCTTGCCGTCGGAGGCCAGCTTGGTCAGGTTGCGCCCGAACTGGTCGAGCAGCTTCGAGGACTTCTTGCCCTCGCCGGTGGCGCCGGCCGCGCCCGCGCCCTGCCCGCCCTGGCCGCCGCTGCGGCGACCGCCGGGCCCGGAGAGCATCCGGATGACCTCGTTGCGGATCTTCTCGCTGTCGGCGTCGAAGTCGAGGAGGATGCGGGCGGCGACGCCCTCGTTCTCCCGGACCAGGCCGAGCAGGATGTGCTCCGTCCCGATGTAGTTGTGACCCAGGCTCAGCGCCTCACGGAGGGCGAGCTCGAGGACCTTCTTGGCGCGGGGCGTGAACGGGATCTGCCCGCTCGTCACCTCTTCGCCGGAACCGACGATCCGGACGACCTGGGCGCGGACCCGCTCGACGGTGATGTCCAGCGACTCGAGGACGCGGGCCGCAAGGCCCTCCTCCTCACGCAGCAGGCCGAGCAGGATGTGCTCGGTCCCGATGTAGTTGTGCTTGAGCGTGCGCGCCTCTTCCTGCGCGAGAACGACCACCTGCCTGGCGCGCTCTGTGAATCGCTCGAACATGGTGCTACTGGGTCCTTCCTGGGTGGGGAAGCGAAAGTGGCTCGAAGGGACGGGGATGCACCCGGGGCTCATCCGTATATTCGGCCAGAGGCCGGTCGAGACTGAGCGCCGGGGTTCGGGGGACGGGCAAGAGCATCGATTCTACCGTGCGGAACTCCCCGGCTCCGGAGGGTCCAATCGCTCCCACGCCCATGTCGTCAGCTCGTGGCGCGTCGAAAGCTGGAGCTTGCGGAGAACCGAGGAGACATGGGCCTCGACGGTCTTCACGGAGATCCCGAGCCGCTGCGCGATCTCCTTGTACAGATAGCCGCGCGCGATGTGCTGGATGACCTCCTTCTCGCGCGGTGTCAGCTGATCGACATCCGGCTCGCTCGGCGCGTTGAACGCGTCCAGGACGAAACCCGCGAGACGCGGCGAGAAGACGGCGTCGCCGTCGTGCACGCGCTCGATGGCGTCGACGAGGTCGTCGGGCCCGATCGTCTTCGTCACATAGCCGCGCGCGCCCGCCCGGATGATGGCGATGACGTCCTTCGGCTCGTCGGAGACGCTCAGCGCGAGAAAGCGCGGGCCCGCCTGGCTGCCGCGGATCACGGCCACCCCACCGCCGTCCGGCATATGGACGTCGAGCAGCACCACGTCTGGTCCTTTCGACGCGATCAGCGCCACGGCCTCCTCGACCGTGCCCGCTTCGCCGACGACGTCGACACGGTCGGCGAGCTCGGCCTTGACGCCTGTGCGGAACAGCGCGTGGTCGTCGACGACCAGCACCCTCACAGCCACAGCTCCACCTCCGTGCCGCCCCCGGCGGCCGCGCCGATGCGCGCGCCGCCGCCGTTGCGCTCCATCCGGCCGACGATCGACTCCCGCACGCCGCGCCGGTCCTGCGCGACCGCGTCGGGCTCGAACCCGGGGCCGCGGTCGCGGACGAAGACCCGCGTGACGTCGTCGCCCGCCTCCACGAAGACCGACACCGTTCCGCCGCCGCCGTGCTTCGCCGCGTTGGTGATGGCCTCTCCGGCCGCGGCGCAGAGGGCTTCGTTGACGGGTCTGTCCCCGGACGCGACGACCTCGACCGCGACGCCGTGGGCCTCCTCGACCTCCTCGGCCACCGCCTCGAGCGCGGCGACGAGGTTGCCCTCCGCGCGCGTGCGCCCGCTCAGCCACGCGCGCAGCTCGCGCTCCTGTCTCCGCGCGAGCGCCGCGACCCGCGCCGGGTCGTCGGCCTGCTTCTGCACGAGCGCGAGCGTCTGCAGGACGGAGTCGTGCAGGTGCGCGGCCACCTCGGCGCGCTCGCGCTGCTGCACGCGCTCGCGGACGAGGCGGACGAGGAACGGGGCGAAGATCACGCCGAGGACCACGGCCACCGCGATCGCCCCGAGCGCGACGTCGCGCGCCGCGCCGAGCGCTCCCGTGATCTGGAGGAAGACGAGCGCGGCGCCGATCACGAGCGCGACGCCGACGCCGGTGCGGCTGACGTCGGGGAGCGTGACGGGCGCGCGGGCCGGCTCGGCGCGGGGCGTCGTCGGCGCGGGGCGCGTCTGCGACTGGCGCCACAGCAGCGCGCCGCCGGCCGCGACGAGGACCAGCGGCCAGGCGATCGCGTCGCTGAACCACAGGCCGAGCTCGCGCATGGCGAGCAGCGCGCTGAGGACGAGCAGCCCCGCGCCGAGCCCGACCTCGACCGCGGCCCTTCCCGTGCGGATGCGCCGCGCGGGCGCCGCCGACGTGTCGGTCGGCATGAGCGCCCAGCCGAGCGCGTAGAGGACGACGCCGAGGCCGGTCGTCGCGGCGGCGACGAACGCGACGCGGACGAGGAGCGGGTCGGCGCCGATGCGCGCGGCGAGGCCGGCGCAGACGCCGGCGACCACGCGCCCCTGGGCGGGGCGCACCATCGTCGTCGGGCCGCCCCCGAAGGGACCCCTCCCGGACGCACCGCCGACGGGGCCGCCCATCGCGCTCTCCATGGACGCGAGCCTAGTCGCGGCGGCTCAGCCCGCTGGCGAGGAGCGTGGCCCCCAGCGCGGCGAGGACGAGCGGGCCGTACGCCGCGAACGTCAGGTCGAAGGCGTCGAGGCTCGCGGCCAGCAGCACGCCGCCGAGCGCGAGCACCGCGAGCCCGGCGACGAGCGTGGTGGGGTCGGGACGCCTCACGCGGCCTCGCAGGCCAGGTTCCCGGCGTCGCGGCCGTCGCGCCAACGGCCCCAGCGCTCGTAGTGCTCGCTGTGCCCGACCTCCACCGCGCCGAGGCCGATGTCGGCGTCGACGACGAGCCGTGCGGTGCCGGACGGCGGGGTGCGGAGGTCCTCGAAGTCGACGTCGATGCCGCCGCCGTCGCGGTCGAAGACCTGGACGCCGCCCATGCCGAGCTCGGCCTCGGTGGAGACGCAGACGTCCTCGGGCACGAGGACGACGGCCTCGCCCATCCCGACGTCGAGGTGCAGGCGCTGCTCGCCCGCCGGCAGGTCCACGCCGCGCAGGTCGACGACGAGCGAGCCGGCGCCGACCTCGTAGTGGTCGCGGATGTCCGCGGCGTTCGTCGGGCGGTAGCGCTTCTCGCCGATCCCGCCGTCGAGGTCGATGCCCGCCGCGGCGACGAAGGTGGCCGGGATCGCGAGGGCGAGCGCGGGAAGGATCAGCCAGCGCGCCGGTCGCGAGAAGGCGGAGGCGACGAGCGCGAGGCCGGCGGCGATCACCGCGCCGGCGATGACGACATCGCCCCCCGCGGCCGCGCCCCAGAAGCTCCCGACGGCGAGCAGGAACACTAGGCCGAGCACGCCGAGGCCGAGCAGCGTGAGCCGCGCGATCTGGCCGGGCTCGGCGCCGGCCGGCTTGCGGCCGGTGACGAGCCACGCCACGGCGAGCCCGGCGAGGACCAGCAGCGCGAACGGCAGCACGATCCCGGCCGCCGCGAACCCGAGCCCGAGCAGGATCGGCCCGCCGACCAGGACGAGCACGACGACGCCGATGGCGGCG
>DASVRH010000279.1:0-11226 GCA_036388715.1 Solirubrobacteraceae bacterium
GCCGGACCATCCACGACATCCGGCTCGCGCGGACCGGCTAGCCGCGCAGCGCGCGCCGCACCGAGCCGGGGCGGCGCGCGACCTTCGGGCCGAGCACGGCAGCGAAGACGGTCAGCGCCAGCCACGGGCGCAGGTGCGGCCAGATCCGGCGGATGCGCCCGTCCGGCGCGAGCTCGAACACCATCGAGTCGGTCATGTGGATCGGGCCGATGCGGGTCGTCCCGAACAGGACCCGCGTGTCCCCGTCCCCGATCGCGTCGGTCCAGCGCAGGTCGCGGATCGTGCTCACGTAGACGGCGCGCAGCAGATGGCGGACGTCGTCGCGCCCACGGAAGACCATCCGGCCCGAGATCGGCGAGACGAGCTCGATGTCGTCGCTGACGGTCGCCATCATCGCGTCGATGTCGGCGGCCTCGCTGGCGACGCGGTAGCGGTCGATGTAGTCGTCGGTCATCTCGCGGGCACCCTCGTCAGCTCGGTGAAGCCGGTGGCGTTGGACTCGGGGTCGCCCTCGAGCCACGCGTGCGCGGCGAACCCCTCCGCGGGGGGCTTGACGCCGATCACGAGGTCGCGCGGCTCGCCGTGCGCGGCCAGCCACCGCTGCCGCACGCTGGCCTCGACCAGGCACGTCGCGCGCGAGCGGCGCAGCACGGCGTTGACGCCGCGCGACGCGGTCGCGGGCACCGGCGGCGGCGCCGGCAGGTCGAGCGCGCGGTAGTCGTCGCCCTCGCCGAGCTGGCGCTTGGCGAGACGCAGCGCCTTCGCGGTCCAGACCGCCGCGCGCAGCGACGCGACGTCGGGCGGCCGGCGGAGGTTCACGCCGCGAGCGGCAGCGGATGGCGCCGCCGGATGTCGTAGAGGGTCCCGCGCTCGGCGGCGGGGCGCCCGGCGCGATGGGCGGCCGCGACGAAGTCGTCGGGCATCAGCTTCACGCCGTGGTAGGAGCCGGCCATGCGGCTGATCGACTCCTCCATCAGCGTGCCGCCGAGGTCGTTGACGCCCCAGCGCAGCGCCTCGGTCGCCGCGTCGAGGCCCATCTTCACCCACGAGGCCTGGACGTTGCGGACCGAGCGCCCGAGCGCGAGGCGGAAGACGGCGGTGTGCTTGAGGTTCTCCTCGCGGGAGATCTCCTCGACGCCGTGCGTGCGGCCGAGCAGCGTGTGGAACGGGATGAAGCTCAGCGGCACGAACTCGGTGATCCCGCCCGTGCGCTCCTGCAGCTCGCGGATCACGCGCATGTGCTCGGCGAGCTCCCAGGGCTCCTCGACGTGGCCGAACATCACCGTCGACGTCGAGCGCAGGCCGGCGGCGTGCGAGGCCTCGATGATCTCGACCCAGCGCGCGACCGGGAGCTTGTTGGGCGAGATGCGCTCGCGCACGCCGTCGTGGAGCACCTCCGCCGCCGTGCCCGGCGTCGAGCCCAGCCCGGCGAACCGCAGCCGCGCCATGACCTGGATCGGCTCCAGGCCGCTGACGTCGCACATGTGGGCGATCTCCATCGGCGAGTACGCGTGGAGGTGCGCGCCGGGCGCGGCGTCCTTGGCGACGTGCAGCCAGCGCTCGTAGTCCTCGAGGCCCCAGTCGGGATGGATGCCCGACTGCATGCAGATCTCGGTCGCGCCGAACGCGACCGCCTCGTGCACGCGGCGCACGAACTCCTCGCGGTCGTGCTCGTAGGCGTCGGGCGAGCGCTTGCCCTGCCCGAAGCCGCAGAACGCGCAGCCGACGACGCAGATGTTCGAGACGTTGATGTTGCGGTTGACGACGTAGGTGACCTCCTCGCCGGCGACCTCGGCGCGCAGCTCGTCGGCGGCGCAGCGCATCGCCTCGATCGCCTCCGGCCGGGTCTCGGCGAAGAGCGCGGTCAGCTCCTCCTGTGACAGCCACGCGCCGTCGCGCGCGCGCTCGATCGCCGGGCCGGCGAGGTCGGAGCGGATCGCGAACGGGGCGTCGGTGCGGCCGGAGCCGCGGCGCGGGATGAACGACCAGTACGCGGTCTTGATCACGTCGAGGACGCCCTGGGCCTGCCACTCCTGGTCGATGTAGCGCGGGTAGACGCAGAGCCGCTCGGTCAGCGCGACGCCGTCCTGGGCGAGCCGCTTGCGGACCTGGGTCGGCGAGGGGAACGGGTGCTCGGGGGAGATGTGGTCGCCGTTGGCGCTCAGCCCGCCGAGGTCGGTCGCGCCGGCGGCGACGAGCTCGGGCCACCAGTCGGCGAGGTTCGGGGGCACCTGGATCCCGACCTCGGGCATCAGCCGGCGCGCCTCGGCGATCAGCCGCTTCATGTCCTCGATCGAGACGCGCGTCGCCCACTCCGGGGCGTCGTGCACGGGCCCATCGTGTAGCCCGGTCCGCCAGAACTCGTCGGACGCGGCCGCGGCGATCTCCGCGGGCTCCTCGCCGTAGTAGCGGCGGTGCGGGACGAAGTTCTGGAGGATGACCTCCTGGAGGTGGCCGTGAGAGGCATGCACCGCGGCGAGCGCCTCCAGCGCGGCGACGCGGTCGTCCTCGCCCTCGCCGATCCCGACGAGGATCCCGCTCGTGAAGGGGATCCGCAGCTCGCCGGCGGCGCGGATCGTCTCGAGGCGCCGCTCCGGGTGCTTGGTCGGCGAGCCCTGGTGCGCGACGAGGTCGGGCACGATCGACTCGAGCATGAGCCCCTGCGACGCGGTGACCTCGCGCAGCCGGCCCAGCTCCTCGCGGTCGAGCACGCCCAGGTTCGTGTGCGGCAGCAGGCCGCGCTCGAGGCCCTGCTCGCACGCCCAGACGACGTAGGCGACGAAGTCCGCGAAGCCCCACTCGGCCAGTTGCCTGCGGACCCCGGGATGGTGGTCGGGGGCCTCGCCCGTGAGGACGAGCAGCTCCTTGACGCGGCGGCGCCGCGCGCCCTCCAGCAGGCGGACGACCTCGTCGGGCTCCTGGAGGTGCGGCCGGTGCGTCGCGAACGCGCAGTACTTGCAGAAGCACCTGCACGTCCGCGACAGCGAGAGCGTGACGTTGCGCGAGAAGGTGACGCGGCGCCGCACGCCGCCGAGTCTACGGTCTCGGCTCTGTGGGATCTGTGCCGGTGGTCCGCGGCGCGTCGACGCCGGCCGGCAGCTCGATGTCGCCGCCGCCGCGCGGGCTCTCGGCCGCCCCGCTGAGCGTGTCGACCGGACGGCGGCCGAGCCGGCCCTCGGGGCCGAGGATCAGCGCCGTGTAGACCACGCCGGCCAGCAGCGCGCCCACTGTCGGCCCGAGCACGTAGGCGACGATGAAGTCGCCGAGCGGCTCGCTGTTGTCGCCGACGATCGACGGGCCGGCCGCGCGGGCGGGGTTCAGCCCGGCGCCGGTGAGCGGGCCGGTGGCCATGACCGCGAAGCCGAGCGTGCCGCCGATGACGAGGCCCGCCCAGTCGCGCGCGCCCTTGGGGTTGACGGCGACGCCCATGATCGCCCACATCAGCGCGAACGTGCCGATCAGCTCGACGAGGAAGCCCGACAGCGTCTTGCCGTCGAGGAACGCGTCGGAGATCGTGGTCTGCCCGTAGCCGGCCGGGTCGCCCTCGTCGCTGAGGATGAGCTTCACGAGCAGCGCGGCGAGGATCGCGCCGATCAGCTGGAGCACGACGTAGATCGCGGCGTCGACGACGTGGATCTTGCGCAGCGCGGTCAGCGTCGCGGTCACGGCCGGGTTGAAGTGCGCGCCGGACGCGTGCCCGAGCGTGTACACGAGCATCGTCAGCAGGAAGAAGTGGACGAGGCCGATCACCGCCCAGTCCTGGACCCCGAGCGCCTCGGGGTTCGGCTGGTGGAGCGACACGATGATCCCGATGAAGAGGACGAGCAGGAACGTGCCGAGGAACTCGGCGGCGTAGGCGTCGAGGCCGCGCCGGTCGAGGTCGGACCGCTCGTCGCGGTCGGGCTGGTGGGCGGTGACTGCACCTGTCGTGCTTCGGGCTTCCACTTGGCTCCTCCGAGGGTGTTCCGAGACGTGTCGAACGACCGGCGGCGCGGATGGTACGGCACACTCCGGCGGGTGCGCCGCACGCTGACCCTCGCGCTCGTTGGCGCGCTGACGCTCGCCGGCTGCGGCGGCTCGGGGACGCCCGGCGCCGGCGGCGAGGAGGCGACGCTCGCGCTCGACGCGCGGCCGAACGCGACGCACGTCGGCATCTACGTGGCGCTGGCGCGCGAGTACGACGACGCGGAGGGGGTGCAGCTGAGCATCGCCAAGGGGGCCGGCACCGACTTCAGGATCGTGCCGATCGACGAGCTGGCGACCGCCGACCAGCTTGTCGGCGTCATGGCGATGCTCCAGCGCGGGCGCGGCGAGGAGTGGCCGCCGCTGCTCCTCGCGGTCGAGCGGTCGAAGCTCCGCGACGACCGCGACGTCGTCGACGCGACCATCGCCGCGCTGCGCCGCGGCTACGAGGAGGCGCTGCGCGACCCGGAGCTGGCGGCAGAGATCGTGGGCCGCGACGGCCCCGCCGACCGCGGCACCGTCCTGCGCGACCTACGGGCGCTGGGCGCCTCGTTCACGAACGGGCGCAGGTTCGGCGAGCTCGACCGCGGGCGGCTCGAGCGCTGGGCGCGGCCGCGCGGCGTGGACGTCGAGGAGGCGTTCCTGCTGGGCTAGCCCGTGTACTGCCAGTACGTCGTGCGGCCCTTCGCGCCCCGCTTCGAGATGCCGAAGTGGACGTGGTCGCGGTGCGCGACGGTCTTGTTCATGCGCTTGACCGGCTGCCCGTTGCGCTTGTAGCACGGGTCGTACTTCTTGAAGTCGGTCATCCCGGCGCCCCAGTACGAGCAGTCCCAGATGATCTCCTGGACGCCCATCCGCCGCGCGAGCGCCTGCGGGTTGCCGGCCGTGTCGGGGGCGAGGAGCATCGCGATGAGGCCGGCGGCGTGCGCGCGGTCGCCGCGGTCGTAGGCGTCGAGGTGCCAGTCGACGGCGCGGTTCTCGGCGTGCAGCGACGCCGAGTGCTTCCCCCACTTCTCGCAGCGGTAGCTGCCCCAGAACTGGCCCTGCGCGTTGCGCTGCAGCCAGTGGGTGAAGGCGACGACCCCGGGCTTCTCCTTCTTCGAGCAGCGCGTCGCCGCGTCGTACTCGATCGGGTCGATGCCGATCTTCTCGAAGCGGTTGGCCGGGTTGTTCGCGATCGGCTCGAGCGCCTCCTCGGGCAGGCGGAAGGCGTGCGCGGCGGGCGCGAGCAGCGCGAAGAGGGCCAGAGCGGGCAGCACGAGACGGCGCATACGCCACTGGCGTCGGCACATGACCCTGCGCCTTGAAGCTGAACGGACGTCAGCTGGACAGGCGCGCGACGAGGTCCGCGCCCTCGCGCGCCATGCGCGAGCGGGGCACGACGAGGTCGAACCCGGCCTCGTCGGCGCGCCGCTTCGTGTCGACGTCGACGTGGGAGTAGAACGCCAGCGCCTTGAGGCCGTGGGCCTCGCCCCCGGTGCGCAGCGTGTCGAGCAGGCCGACGGGGTCGACGTCGTCGGTGGTCAGATCGACGACGAGGACGTCGGTGCCCGCGATCTGGTCCCACACGTCGGTCTCGGACTGCGCCATCTCGACGTCGTGGCCCGCCGCGGCGAGCATCGCCTGGACCTTGGAGCCGAAGAGGAGGTCGGGGACGAGCGCGAGGACGCGGCTCACTGCGCGCGCGACTTCCGCCACTCCTGGCGGACCGACTCCGGCCGGCCCCACATGGGCGTCACCTCGGCGCGGCCCTGCTTGACCTCGCGGACGCGCAGCTCGCCGTCGATGCCGGCCTCGTCGAGGTTCTTCAGCGTGCCGTGCGTCGCGGGCGCCGCGGCGGCGTGGCCGAAGCGGTGCGCGACCATCACGCGCCAGTGCCAGTCGTGCCTGGAGTACGGCTGGGCGTTGACGACGACCATGTACGTCGCGGCCTCGACGTAGCGGCTCTCGTCGAAGATCCGGACGTCGAGCTCGATGTCGGTCCAGTCGTCGGGGAGCGAGTCGACGATCTGCTGGAAGGTGTCGGCGAGGCCCATGTCCGCGGCGAAACTACCATCGAAGGCGTGTCCGCGACCCTCACCGACGAGTACGCCGTCCTCACCGAGGCCTGCGGCCTCGTCGACCGCTCCGAGCGGGGCAAGCTCGCGCTGACCGGCGCGGACGCGAAGACGTTCCTCAACGGGCAGGTCACCAACGACGTCGAGGCGCTGCGCCCCGGCGGCGGCTGCTACGCCGCGTTCCTCACCCACAAGGGCAAGATGCTCGGCGACCTGCGCATCCTCGACGCCGGCGACGAGCTGCTGCTGGACACCGAGCGCGTCGCTCTCCAGCCGCTGTTCGACATGGTTCGCCGCTTCAGCGTCGGCTACGACGTGCAACTCCACAAGCGCACGCTGGAGAGCGCGCTCTTCTCGCTGGTCGGGCCGAAGACCGGCGAGGTCGTCGGGCCCCTCCCCTCCCCCGAGCACGCGCACGTGGTCTCCGGCCTCGGGCGGGTCGTCGCGACCGCCGACGGCGCCGACGTCCTCTGCGACGCCGAGCGCGCGGACGCCGTGCGCGCCGCGCTGCTGGAGGCGGGCGCGGTCGCGGTCAGCGAGGACGCCGCCGAGATCGTCCGCGTCGAGGCGGGCCGGCCGCGCTACGGCGCAGACATGGACGACGGCACCATCCCCGAGGAGGCGGCGCTGAACGAGCGCGCCGTGTCGTTCACGAAGGGGTGCTACGTCGGGCAGGAGACGGTCGCGCGGCTGCACTGGAAGGGCAAGCCGAACCGCCACCTGCGGGGGCTGAGCCTGTCGTCTCCGGCGAGCGGCGGGGAGGAGCTGCGCGTCGGCGAGAAGGTCGTCGGGCGCCTCGGCACCGCCGTCGTCTCGCCCACCCACGGGCCGATCGCGCTCGCCATCGTGCGACGCGAGGCGGGGCCGGGCGACGAGGTCGTGGTCGAGGGCGGCGCGACCGCGACCGTCGTCGAGCTCCCCTTCGCCTAGTCGAGCGCCAGCGCGAGGATCAGCGCGAGGACCGTCAGCCAGCCGAGCAGCGCGGCGGCGACGAGGACCGGCGGGAGATCGCGCGCCCGGCGGCGGCGCTGCCGCGGGTACGGCGGGTCGAAGACCATCTCGCGGGGAGGCGCCGGCGGCGCCGGCCACGAGGAGGGGCGCCGGTCGGTCCAGGCGGGCGGCTCGCGCCACGGCGGGAGGTCACGCGGGTCGTGGTCGCCCCACCCGTCGCGCTCGTCGACCCAGTCGCCGCGCCGAGGCTCGTGGCGCGGCGCCTCGACCCACGGCTCGCGCTCGGCGGGCCACGGGCGCTCCTCCCACGACCCTTCGGACCGCTCGGGCGAGAGAGCGGCCGGGACGCCCCCGTCCGGCGCTCTCTCGCCCTCCGGTGTCGTGCGCCCGCCCCAGGACGCCGACCCCCCCGGCGGTCCGCTGCTCGCATGTGCCGGCCCCGTCGTGACGACCTCCACGCGTGCGCTTCCACGCGGCGCGGTGAGCGGCCCGAGGGGCGGCGGCGAGCGGTGCGGCTCTGGATGAGACTCCGCGTGGATCGCGGTGACGGGCGCGGGCTCGGCGACCGCCTCGCGCAGCGGCGCGCGCTCGGCGGCGGCCAGCCCGCGCTCGACGGCGTCGAGCACGAGCGTCAGGTCGTGATGGAGCGCCCGCAGCCTCGCTGCGTAGTCGTCGACCGGTTCACCCGGCCGCGGCAGGAACGACCGGACATCGGCCGCCTGCGGCTCCCCCTGAGGCTCGCTCATCCTTGATCTCTTTTCGTATGCCGGACGCGCTCGCCGGCTCCGTCCGGCAAGTCCTTCGCGTCGTGGCGCTCAGGATTGTGGGGTGATTTTCCCCGCAGCGCGAGTCAGACATTCGTCGAGAGGGGCGCAAGTTCCGCAAGGCCGTTGCGTTGCGCGAACCCCCTCAGCGCGGCCGTGGACGGCAGCGGCTCCAGCTCGAGCGTGTCCACGTCGTGCGCGTCGAGCCAGGTCGAGACGATGCGCAGCTCCTGCACCTCGTCGGGCGGCACGTACGGCTCGGCCCGCGCGCGCAGCGCGGCCTGGGTCCGGGTGACCAGGTCGTCGACCGACGTCACCGGCCCCCAGTCGACCACGCGCCCTCCGACGAGCCAGAACCCGTCGACCCCCTCCACGCCGTCCTCGCCGGCCAGCACCAGCCGGGGATGTGCGTGCGCGGCGCGCAGGTACGGGCCCAGCCGCTCGAGCAGCACGCGCAGCCGCGCGTGGCGGCGGCGCAGCCACGCCGCGCGCTCGTAGCGCTGGTCGCGGGCGGCCTCGCGCATCTGCCCCTCGACGTGGTCGAGCAGCGCCGCGCCGCCGTCGCTGGACCCACTGAAGAGGGCGAGCGCCGCGTCCACCCGCCGGCGGTAGAGGTTGGGGTCGAGGTCGCCCAGGCACGGCGAGAGGCAGCGGCCCATCTGGCCGTAGATGGACGGATGGTGGCGCCTGTGCATCTTCCTTCCGCAGTGCCGCAGCGAGAAGAGCGAGTCCAACTGCTCCTTCAGCTCGGCCGCGGAGGCCCTTCCGCGCAGCGGGCCGATGTTGATCGCGTGCCCGCTCGCGGGCTCCGGGGCCACCTCGAGGACCGGGTAGTTCACGTCGAACCGGCACCGCAGGTACACGTACGGATCCTGGTGCTTGAGCTTGACGTTGCCCGGCGGGCGCAGCGACTTGATGAGCCGGTTCTCGAGCAGCAGCGCGCCGAGCTCCGACCGCGTGGCGCGGTGGTCGACGATCGAGGCCTGCGCCGTCCAGTCGCCCGTCGGCGACGAGGGCGCGAAGTGCGACCGGGCGCGCCGGCGGAGCTTGACCGCCTTGCCGACGTACAGCGGCTGGCCCTCGGCGTTGCGGAAGATGTAGACGCCGGGCTCGTCGGGGAGGTCCTTGAAGTCCGGCAGGTGCATGGCACGGCGCGCGGGCAGCGTGCCCTTCGGCCGGGCGCGCTTCTTCGGCCGCAGCAGCGCGAGCGCGTCGGCCACCGTCGTCGCGTTCGCGCAGAGCTTCGGGAAGAGCGCGCAGAACACGCGCGCGCACGTCTCCGCGTCGGCCAGCGCGCGGTGCGCGGTCTCGACCTCGACGCCGAGCGAGCCGGCGAGCGCGGTGAGCCGCCGCTGGCGGACCAGCGGCGCGAGCCGGCGGGCGAGGGCGACCGTGCACAGCGCCGGCGGATCCGGCCACTCCAGGCCGGCGCGCTCGAACGCCTGGCGCAGCACGCGGCGGTCGAACTGCACGTTGTGCCCGACGAGGACGCGGTCGGCCAGCTGCTCGGCCAGATCGGGCAGCACGAGCTCTGCCGCCGGTGCCTCGTCCACCATGTCCTGCGTGATGCCGGTGAACCGCTGGATCCCGCGCGACAGGGGCGCGCGCACGCACACGAGCGTCTCCCAGCGGTCGTGCAGCTCGCCGCCGCCGACGAGCACCGCCCCGACCTCGGTCATCTCGCAGGCGTCGCCGGCCTTCCCGTTCGTCTCGGTGTCGACGACGAGGAACTCGGTCTCGCGCAGCGGTGCGTCGAGCAAGGGCATCCCGCCCTTGTACGACGCGGACCGGACGGTTCGCACCCGAACTTGCGTCCTACGGGAGGAGTAGCATCGCTCCATGGCCACCGTCACCGGGAATCTCGAGCAGGAGACGCGCCGCGCCTGGGGCGACTACGCCGACAGCCTGCGCGGGCTGGAGGGCGCGGAGTACGACCAGGCCGAGAAGGCCGCCTGGGACCAGCTCCAGGCGACCCTCCACGCGCTCGGTGCGACGGTTGCGCTAGACGACCCGTCCGTCGGGTAGGGTTCGCCCGGGCCGCGGGGGCTCGGCCCGGGAGAGGGATGCTGAACAGATCTTCATTCGCCGCAGTCCTACTGGGCGTTACGACGCTTGCCGTCGGCTGCGGCGAGGAGGACGACTACAAGAACGAGCCGCGACCGGCGACGCCGATCGTGGTCAGCGCGGCCATCACGGAGAAGAGCGTCTCGGTCTCCCCCAAGACCTTCGGCGCCGGGCCCATCACGCTCATCGTCACCAACCAGACGCAGAGCGCCCAGGAGCTCGTCCTCGAGACCGAGGAGATCGGCGGCAGCGCCCCCGGCATCGAGCAGGAGACGGGGCCCATCAACCCCGGCGACACGGCCTCGCTGAAGGCCAACCTGCGCGAGGGCACCTACCGGGTGGGCGTCAACGGCAAGGGCAGCGCCGAGGCGACGATCGACGTCAGCGAGCCGCGCGAGTCCGCGCAGAACGAGCTTCTCCAGCCCTGACGGGTAAAGTCCGCGCGGTCAATCCGACCCGAAGGACCTGAACCCGTGGCCGTTGATCTCTCCCAAGTCTCCAGCGTCGACACCGAGCCCGGCGAGCTGCCGGCGACGATGGCCGCGTGGGTCATCCGCCAGGAGCGCGAGGGCGAGCCGACCGAGGCCTTCCAGGTCGAGGAGATCGAGGTTCCGGAGCCCGGCGCGTTCGAGGTCATCGTGCGCGTCATGGCCGCCGGCGTGAACTTCAACAACGTCTGGGCGGCGCTCGGCCAGCCCGTGTCGGTCTTCGGCTACGGCGACCACCCCGAGTACGGCCACCACATCGGCGGCTCGGACGCCTCGGGCGTCGTCTGGAAGGTCGGCCCCGGCGTGACGCGGTGGAAGCCGGGCGACGAGGTCGTCATCCACTGCAACATGACCTCCTACGAGGACCCCGAGGTCCACGGCCTCGACCCGATGGCCGCGCCGAGCCAGCAGATCTGGGGCTACGAGACGACCTGGGGCTCGTTCGCGCAGTTCACGAAGGTCCAGGCCCAGCAGCTGCTGCCCAAGCCCAAGCACCTCGCCTGGGAGGAGGCGGCGTCCTACGGCCTGACCTACTTCACCGCCTACCGGATGCTGATGAAGCGCGTGAACCTTCAGGCCGGGCAGAAGGTGCTCATCTGGGGCGCCGCCGGCGGCCTCGGCGTCTTCGCCGTCCAGCTCTGCAAGGCGGCCGGCGCGGAGTGCGTCGGCGTCGTGTCGAGCGCGGAGAAGGGCAAGCTCGTCGAGCAGCTCGGCGCGAAGGGATTCATCGACCGAAACGAGTTCAAGGGGATGATGCGCAAGGGCGGCGAGTCGCCCGAGGAGGAGAAGGCGCGCTTCAAGGAGTCGCGCGCGTTCTCCAAGCGCGTCAAGGAGATGCTCGGCGATGCGCCCGACGTCGTCTTCGAGCACGTCGGCAAGGCGACGTTCCCCACCTCCGTGCTGACGGTCAAGACGTTCGGCAAGGTCGTCATCTGCGGC
>DASVRH010000280.1:0-1694 GCA_036388715.1 Solirubrobacteraceae bacterium
GCGACGGCGGTCGCGCCCACGCCGGCGACCACGGCCGCCGGCAGCGCGGCGACCGGCCACGCCGCGACGAGGACCGCGATCACGGCGAGCGCCGCGGCGGCGGCCCATCCCTTGCCCTCACGCAGGATGAGCGCGCGCGACGGCAGCGCCAGCGACTCTGTGGGGGCGGTCACGACGGCGCCACCCTAGCGCCGCCGTGCTATCCCTCGGCCGGTGCGCGACCTGCGGATCTCCGTGATCATCGCGTCGTGGAACGCCGCTCGCTTCCTCGACCCCTGCCTCGACACCATCGCGCGCCAGCGCGTCCGGGGCGGCTTCGAGACGATCGTCATCGACAACGCCTCGACCGACGGCACGGCCGAGCTGCTGCGGCGCCGTGGCGACGACGTGCGCGTCATCGCCAACGACCGCAACGCCGGGTTCTCGGCGGCGAACAACGCCGGGGCGGCCATCGCGCGCGGCCGCGTGCTGCTCTTCCTCAACTCCGACACCGAGCTGCTCGGCGACGACGTGCTCGAGGCCCTCGCCCGGGCGGCGGAGGAGGAGGGCGTCG
Organism: Solirubrobacteraceae bacterium; assembly: GCA_036388715.1. Lineage (GTDB taxonomy): Bacteria > Actinomycetota > Thermoleophilia > Solirubrobacterales > Solirubrobacteraceae > CADCVT01. The sequence goes on from DASVRH010000280.1 coordinate 554, forward strand.
GGATCGTCGGCCCGATGCTCGTCAACCCGGACGGCAGCGTGCAGTCGTCGTGCGCGGGGCACCCGAGCGTCACGCGCGCGCTCGCGGTCGCCTCGGGCGTGCACCGCGTCCTGCCCGACCGCGCCCGTGCGCGGATCGCGCCGGAGGGCTGGTCGCACGACCGCTCGATCGACACGGGCTGGGTCATGGGCGCGGCGCTGGCGATCCGCGCGGACCTCTTCGAGGACGTCGGCGGCTTCTGGGCGGAGACGACGATGTACGCCGAGGACGAGGAGCTCGCTTTCAAGATCCAGCGGCGCGGCCTGCGCGTGCGCTACGACGCGGGCATCCGGGTGCTGCACCACGGCAACGGCTCGAACGCGCTGCGGTGGAGCGACGTCGAGCGCGCGGAGCGCATCGCCGACGCCGAGCGCGCGTTCCTGTGCCGCTACTACGGGCGTCCGCGCGCGCTCGTGATCCGGGCGGTGACCGGCGCCGGCTACGCGGCGCGGGCGGTCGCGCACGGGCTGCTCGGTCGCCGCGAGCGCGCGGCCGCGTTCCGCGTCATGGCGCGGACCTACGCGCGCGCCCAGCGCGCCTGAGGGCCGAGCGCGCGAGGCCGCTCGGCCCGCCCGTCGCCCACAGCGCCCGCAGGAACGCCGGATACGCGCGTGCCGCGGCGGCGCGTGACGCGCCGCCGCCGCCCGCCCGCGGGTCGAGGCAGAAGTCGATCAGCGGCCGCGCGGCGTTGGGCCACAGCAGCGGCCCGAGCGCCGCTCGCGCGTCGACGCGCGCGGTCCCGTCGGCGGTCAGCCGGTCGAGGGCGGCGGCGCACCCGGCGACGTCGAGCGGCGCGACCGCGGCGCCGAGGCCGTGGGCCGTCACCAGCTCGGACATCGTGTCGCCGGCCGAGCAGACGACCGGCAGACCCGCCTCGAGGTAGTCGACCACCCGCGTCCGCGAGGCGAAGCGGCCCTCGAGCGCGTGGCCGTGGAGGACGACGCCGGCGTCGGCGTCGAGCAGGTGGCCGACGTACTCGTCGCGCTCGAGCCACCGCGGGCGGAAGCGCACCACGTCCTCGAGCCCGCGGTCGCGCACGTAGGCGGTCGCCTCGGCCGCGCCGGCGGCGTGCGCCTCGCGCTGCTCGGCGTCGGGCGGCTCG
>DASVRH010000281.1:0-7157 GCA_036388715.1 Solirubrobacteraceae bacterium
GACCTCGACGAGCTCGAGGAGCTCCTCGTCGTCGACCATGTCGGCCTTGTTGAGGAACACGACGATGTACGGCACGCCGACCTGGCGGGCGAGCAGGATGTGCTCGCGCGTCTGCGGCATCGGGCCGTCGGCCGCCGAGACGACGAGGATCGCGCCGTCCATCTGGGCGGCGCCCGTGATCATGTTCTTCACGTAGTCCGCGTGGCCCGGGCAGTCGACGTGCGCGTAGTGACGGTTCGGCGTCTCGTACTCGACGTGCGAGGTCGCGATCGTGATGCCGCGCTCCTTCTCCTCAGGCGCGTTGTCGATCTCCTCGAAGGAGCGCGCCTGACCACCGTAGGTGTCGGACAGCACCTTCGTGATCGCCGCGGTCAGCGTCGTCTTGCCATGGTCGATGTGACCGATGGTCCCGACGTTGACATGGGGCTTGTTGCGCTCGAACTTCTCCTTGGCCACGGTGGCTTTCTCCTTGCGAAATCTAGAACTCGGGGAAGGTAACGAAACTAGGCGGGGACAGGCTCTCCGGTGCGCTCGCCGATGACCTTCTCGGCGATGTTCGGCGGCACCTCGTCGTAGCCGTCGAACTGCATGGTGTAGTTGGCCCGGCCCTGGGTGTTGGACCGCAGGTCGGTGGCGTAGCCGAACATCTCCGACAGCGGCACCTTGCCCTGGACGACCAGCGCGTTGCCGCGCCGCTCCTGGCCCTCGACGCGTCCGCGCCGCTTGCTCAGGTCGCCGATGACGTCGCCCAGGAAGTCCTCGGGGGTGACGACCTCGACCGAGAAGATCGGCTCGAGGAGCACCGGCTTCGCGCGCTTCGCGGCCTCGGCCAGCGCGAGCGAGCCGGCGATCTTGAAGGCGATCTCCGACGAGTCGGTGTCGTGGTACTTGCCGTCGGTGAGCGTGACGCGCACGTCGACGAGCGGGTAGCCCGCCTTGACGCCGCTCTCCAGCGCCTCCTCGACGCCCTTCTCGACCGCCGGGATGAACTCCGACGGGATCGAGCCGCCACGGATCTTGTTGATGAACTCGAAGCCCTCGCCCGGCGCCGGCTCGATGTCGATGTAGACGACGCCGTACTGGCCCGAGCCGCCGGTCTGGCGGACGAACTTGCCCTCGATCTTCTGGGCGGTGCCCTTGATCGTCTCGCGGTAGGAGACCTGCGGGCGGCCGACGTTGGCCTCGACCTTGAACTCGCGCTTCATCCGGTCCACGAGGATCTCGAGGTGCAGCTCGCCCATGCCGGAGATCTCGGTCTGGCCGGTCTCCTCGTTCGTCTGGACCTGGAAGGTGGGGTCCTCCTCGGCCAGGCGCTGGAGGGCGATGCCCATCTTCTCCTGGTCGACCTTGGTCTTCGGCTCGACGGCGACCTTGATGACGGGCTCGGGGAAGTCGATGTTCTCGAGCTTCACCGGCTGGTCGGGCGCGCTCAGCGTGTCGCCGGTGACGACCTGCTTGATGCCGACGGCCGCCGCGATGTCGCCCGCGTAGACCTCCTCGACGTCCTCGCGGTCGTTGGCGTGCATCATCAGGATGCGCCCGACGCGCTCGGTCTTGCCCGTGTTCGTGTTGAGCACGCGCGAGCCGCTCGAGAGCTTGCCCGAGTAGACGCGGAAGTACGTGAGCTTGCCGACGAAGGGGTCGGCCATGATCTTGAAGGCGAGCGCGGCGAACGGCGCCTCGTCCGACGGCGGGCGCTCGACCTCGTCGCCGTCGACGCCGCCCTTGGCGACGGCGGTGGCCGTCATCGGCGGGACGTCGAGCGGGCTCGGGAGGTAGTCGAGCACGGCGTCGAGCAGCGGCTGGACGCCCTTGTTCTTGAACGCGCTGCCGCAGAAGACGGGGGTCATCGCGATCGCCAGCGTCTCCTTGCGGATCGACGCCTTGAGCTGCTCGACCGGGACGGGGTCGCCGCCGCCCAGCTCCTCGAGCGCGGGCTCGGCGAGGTCGTCGTCGAGCTCCGACAGCTCGTTGAGCAGGTGCTCGCGCGCGTCGTGGGCCGCCTGCTCGAGCTCGGCGGGGATGTCGATGACCTCCTGCTCCTGGCCCAGCTCGTCCAGGTAGTGGATGGCCTTCATCCCGATGATGTCGATGATGCCCTTGAAGTCGGCCTCGGAGCCCCACGGCAGCTGGACCGGCACGGCGCGGGCGCCGAGGCGGTCGACCATGGTGCGGACCGACATCTCGAAGTCCGCGCCGACGCGGTCCATCTTGTTGATGAACGCGATGCGCGGGACGTTGTACTTGTCGGCCTGGCGCCAGACCGTCTCGGACTGCGGCTCGACGCCGGCGACGGAGTCGAACAGCGCGATGGCGCCGTCGAGGACGCGCAGCGAGCGCTCGACCTCGACCGTGAAGTCGACGTGGCCGGGCGTGTCGATGATGTTGATCCGGTGGTCGCGCCACTGAGCGGTCGTCGCGGCGGACGTGATCGTGATGCCGCGCTCCTGCTCCTGCTCCATCCAGTCCATCGTGGCCGCGCCCTCGTGGACCTCACCGATCTTGTAGGTGCGGCCCGTGTAATAGAGGATGCGCTCGGTCGTCGTCGTCTTGCCGGCATCGATGTGCGCCATGATGCCGATGTTGCGCGTCTTCTCGAGGGGGAACTTGCGGGGCATGAAAGGTGTGGTGGCGTCGGTGCTGTGGGTGGGAGCTGGTTCAGCTGAGAAAAAGAAAACGGGCCCCTATGGGCCCGCACGCACAGCATCCTGCTTCGTGCCCAGCCCTATGTGGTCGAGGTCTCCATTTCCTGCTGAGGACTTCGTAGGCGCGCACGCATGAGCGCAGCCCGCGAAGCGACGAGGGATGATAGCACCGGATCGCGGGGTTCCCGCAGGGATTCCCGGGGCGGAGCGCGGGGCGTCTCCGCCGGGCAGTCGCGGCTCCGCCTGGCGCTGGCGGCGCTGGCCGCTGCCGCCGCGGTGATGCTCATCGTCAGCGAGTTCCTCCCGCTCTACAAGATCACCACCGGGACCCTCAACACCGTCAAGGACTCGGAGGTCGGCTGGAGGACCCACGCCTTCGCGATGCTGCTGCTCGCCCTCGCGTCCGTGCCGATGATCCTCGGCGCTCTCCGGGGGGCGAGGCCGGCGATGTGGGCGCTGGCCGGGATCGGCATCGTCGTCATCGTCGTCGCGCTGACCGTCGACCTCTCCACCGCCACGGACGAGCGCGAGTTCGGGCTCGTCTACGACGACACCACGAAGGCGAAGCCGTCGACCGGGTTCTACGTCGAGACCGCCGCCGGGGTGCTGCTGATCCTGTCGGCCGGGCTCATGCTCCTCCTCGCGCCCGCGCGCCGCGAGCCGGCCGAGCGCGGCGACGCGATCTAGCCGCCGTACGGCAGCCGGCGGACCTCGTCGTCGGCGCGGCTGGCGACCCAGACGCTGTCGCCGTCCGCGGCGACGCCGGTCGGGTTGAGGCCGACGGGGCGGGGCTCGCCGGCCAGGCGGCTCGTCCGCGGGTCGATGCGGACGAGCGAGTGGGCGCCGTAGCAGGAGACCCAGATCGCGTCGCGGGTCGCGACGATGCCGTACGGCTTGCTCGGCACGCCGATGGGCGCCGCCTCGCCGGTCTCCGGGTCGACGCGCGCGACGGTGTCGTCGCCGTGGTTCGTGACCCAGGCGAAGCCGCCGGCGACGTCGACGCGCAGCGGCTTGGGCTCGAGCCGACGGCGCAGCACGATCTCCATCGTGGCCGGGTCAACCCGGAGGAGGTACGGGCGGCGGCGCCCGACGATCCAGACGCTGCCGTCCGTCGCGCGGATGTCGGTGACGCCGATCGGCATCGGCAGGCGGGCGACGACGTCGCCGCTCGCCGGGTCGATCCGCAGCAGCGTGTCGACGCCCGCGTCGTCGCTCTCCCCCACCCAGATCGAGCCCTCGCCGGCGTCGATCTGCTTCGGGATGCCGTCGGTGGCGACGGGATCGCCGGCGCGGCTGCCGTCGTTCGCGTCGAGGCGGGCGATCCGGCGCTGCTCGCCGAGCGTGACCCACAGGACGCCGCCGATCTGCGCCGCGTCGCGGGCGCCGCGGCCGACCACCGGTCCCTTCCTCGCCTCGCCGGTCTCGGCGTCGATCCGCCCGAGGCGGCGCGAGGACACGCTCGTGACCCACGCGTTGCCCCCGGCGAGGCGGATCGAGTTCGGCTGGTCGCCGACGGGGAAGGCGGCCGCCCTGACCTCGCCGCCGGCCTGCGTCCGCCCCGGGGGCGAGGGATCGTCGTCGTCCCCGCCGCCCAGGAACGTCGCGGCGAGCACGGCGGCGAGGGGCGCGAAGATGACGAGGGTCGCGAGGAGCGCGGCCCGGCGACCGCCGCGCCGCGCCTTTCCGGCGCCGCCGCCCCGCGTCCCTCCGGGGCCACCCCTCCTCGTCGCCTCCGGGCGGGGCGAGTCCGTCGTCGTCGCCTCCTCGCCCGCCGCTCCCGCGAGCCTGCGCGCGAGCCGCTCGCCCTCCTCCCCTCGCGCCGCCGCCCGCGCGGCCCTCCCCAGCTCGCCCGCCGTCGCGAAGCGATCCTCGGGGCGCTTCGCCAGCGCCGCGCGCACCACGACGTCGAACGCCGCGGGCACCCCCTCGCCCTCCTCCGACGGCGCGGGCGGGTCGTCGTGGACGTGGGCCCACAGGCGCGCCTCGTCGGTGTCGCGGCGGAACGGGACCCTCCCCGTCAGCGCGTAGTGCAGGACGCAGCCGAGCGCGTAGACGTCGGCGCGGCCGTCGACGTCGCGGCCCTGGATCTGCTCCGGCGCGACGTAGTCCAGCGTGCCGACCCAGCGGCCGGTCCGCGTCAGCGCGGCCTCGCTGGCGGTGCGGCGGGCGAGGCCGAAGTCGCTGAGGTAGGCGTGGTCGCCCGCGCCGAGCAGGACGTTCGCTGGCTTGACGTCGCGGTGGACGAGGCCGGCGGCGTGGGCGGCGTCGAGCGCCGAGGCGACCTGGGCCACGACCTCCGCCGCCTCGGCGGGCGCCAGCGGCCCGTCGCGGCGGACGCGGTCGCGCAGGTCCTCGCCGTCGACGAGGCGCATCGCGATGTACGCGACCCCGTCCTCCTCGCCCGCGGAGTAGATCGGGATCACGTTCGGGTGCTCGATCGCCGCCGCGGCTCGCGACTCGCGCACGAAGCGCTCGCGCATGTCGCCGTCCTCGAGCAGCTCGGCCGCCACGACCTTCAGGGCGACGGCCCGGCCGAGCGTCTCGTCGGTCGCCCGGTAGACGACGCCCATCCCGCCGCGGGCGAGGACGCCGTCGATGCGCAGCCCGGCGAAGCGCGATCCCGGGGTCAGCTCGCCGGGCAACCCGTCACCCTCGGCTCGTCGTCCGGGCACGCCAGCGGCGCGCGCGACAGCGTCACGCTGCGGACCGGGTCGTAGGCGAACCAGGCGTAGCGGCCCGGGCGCACGCGGACCTGGCAGGCCTCGAAGCTGACGTACTCCGTCCCTTCGTTGGCGACCGTGCACCGCGCCCCGTCGTAGGCCTCGCGGACGTCGTCGAGCGAGCTGCCGACGCCCACGCGCTCGGCCGTCCGCGCCCCGCGCGCGCTGACCACCACCAGCCACGCCTCGCCGCGGTCGGCGGCCATCGCCGCGCCCTTGAACCGCCAGACCCCGATCGCGTCGAGGCCGGGCGGGTCCTTCGGGGCCGGCGGCACGCCGACCTCGAGGCCGTGCTCCACCTCGAGCGGGCTCAGCGGCTCGGACTGCCCGGCCCGCGAGGGCCCGAGGACGCGCTCGGCCTCCTCGCGCGTGCTGCCGATGCCGACGCCGCGGTAGGTGCCGGCGCTCGCGTCGATCGCCGCCGGCGGCGAGGGGCGCGGCTCGTCGGGCGCCGGAGGGTCGTCGTCGCCGCCACAGCCGGCGAGCGCGAGAGCGAGAGCGGCGAGGGCCGCGCGGGTGGAGCGAGAGACCGCTGGGGCTACCAGCGGTAGTGCGCGAAGGCCTTGTTGGCCTGCGCCATGCGGTAGATGTCGTCCTTGCGCTTGAACGCGCCGCCCTGCTGGTTCTGCGCGTCGAGCAACTCGTTGGCGAGGCGCTGGGCCATCGTCTTCTCGCGGCGCTGGCGGGCGAACTCCACGAGCCAGCGGACGGCGAGGGTGCGCGCGCGGCGCGGCGGGACCTCGACCGGCACCTGGTAGGTCGCGCCGCCGACGCGGCGGGAGCGCACCTCGAGGACGGGGGTCAGAGCCTTGATTGACTGGTCGAGCACCTCGACCGGGTCGCGGCCGCTGCGCTCGCCGATGATGGCCATCGCGTCGTAGACGATCCGCTCGGCCGTCGACTTCTTGCCGTCGAGCATGACCTTGTTGACGACCTGGGTGACCAGGCGAGAGCGGTGGACGGGGTCCGGCTCGATCGGCCGGATCTGGGCTGCGGCGCGGCGGGGCATCTGGCTACTTCTTCTTCACGCCGTACTGCGAGCGGGCCTTCTTGCGATCGCTGACGCCGGCGGCGTCGAGCGTCCCGCGGACGACCTTGTAGCGGACGCCCGGCAGGTCCTTGACGCGGCCGCCGCGCACGAGCACGACGGAGTGCTCCTGCAGGTTGTGGCCCTCGCCCGGGATGTAGGCCGTGACCTCGATGCCGCCGGAGATCCGGACGCGCGCGACCTTGCGCAGCGCGGAGTTCGGCTTCTTCGGCGTCGTCGTGTAGACACGGGTGCAGACGCCGCGCCGCTGCGGGGCGGCGACCTTCTTCTTGCGCCCCTTGCCCGACTTGAGGCCCGGCGTGGCGAGCTTCTTGGACTTGGGCGTGCGCCCCTTGCGGATCAGCTGCGAAGTCGTCGGCATGTGCGGCGGCGAAGCCTAGCAGCGCCCCGGCGCCGCCGAACGCGGCGCCGGGGTGCCACCGAGGGCGACCGCTACTGGCGGACGAGGTCGCGACCGACCCCGCCGACGAGACGGTCGCGGCCCGGGCCTCCGAGCAGACGGTCGCGACCGGCACCGCCCAGGATCCGGTCGCGCCCGGCGCCGCCGGAGGCGCGGTCGTTGCCGGCGCCGAGGCAGATGATGTCGTTGCCTCCGCGGCCGAGGACGACGTCGTTGCCGCCGCGGGCGGCGATGACGTCACGCCGGTTCGTCCCGCGGATGACGTTCGAGCGCGCGTCGCCGACGATCGTCGCCACCTTGCCGGCGCACAGGACGGCGGGCGGCGGCGGGGGCGGCGGGGTCTC
>DASVRH010000282.1:0-5078 GCA_036388715.1 Solirubrobacteraceae bacterium
GCCGGTTGGGTACCGACACCCGCAGCTCGACCACCGGCCCGCCCTCGAGCCCGGCCTCCAGCAGCGCCCGGCGATCGGCGGCCGCCGCCTCGTTCCACGCGGTGATCGCGGAGGAGTCGGAGGAGCGAAGGGAGTCGCGGACCGCCGACAAGCGCTCGACCGTGTCGTCGATCCGCTCCACCAGCGCGTCGCGGTTGGCGAGGTAGATGTCCGTCCAGATCGCGGAGTTCGCCCCCGCGACCCGCGTCGCGTCGCGGAAGGAGGGACCGGTCGGGGGGATCGCCTCGCCGCCCAGCGCGACCGCGGCCTGCGCCACCAGCACGTTGGCCAGCACGTGCGGGAGGTGCGAGATCCCCGCCATGAGCCGGTCGTGCGTCTCGGCGTCGATCGCGACAGGCCGCGCGCCGAACCCGGCCAACGTGCGGTGCAGGCGCTCGAGCAGGATCCCGGAGGTCGAGGAGGCGGGCGTCAGGTACCAGACCGCGCCCTCGAAGAGGTCGGCGCGCGCGTTCGCCGCCCCCGCCGTCTCCGCCCCGGCGAGCGGGTGCCCGCCGCAGAACCGCGAGTCGTCGACGACCACCGCGCGCTTCGTCGACCCCACGTCGGTCACGACGCAGTCGGCGGGCGCCGCGTCGAGGACCTCGCGCACCAACGACGGCAGCACGCCCACCGGCGCGGCGACGAACGCGACCTCGGCGTCGCCGAGCGCGGCGGAGAGGCTGGGCGCGGCGACGTCGAGCCGCGCGGTGCGCAGCGCCTCGGCGTCGGGATCCCACCCCGCCACCGTCGCGCCCAGCCGCTCCTGCGCCGCCTTCGCGATCGAGCCGCCGATCAGCCCGGTCCCGATGACGGCGACGTTCAACGGTCAGGCCGGCGCGCCGCTGAGCGACTTCCCGGCGACCGCCGCGGCGCGCTCGAGCTTCTCGACGTAGGCCGGGAAGACCTCGTTCTCGAGCGCCTGCGGCCCGTCGCAGATCGCCTCCTCCGGCTCCGGGTGGATCTCGACGATGATCCCGTCCGCGCCCGCGGCGGCCGCGCCCAGCGACAGCGACTCGACCAGCGAGCGCCGCCCCGCGGCGTGCGAGGGATCGACGATCACCGGCAGGTGCGTCATCTCCTTCAGCACCGGGATCGCGGTGAGATCGAGCGTGTACCGGTACGCGGTCTCGAAGGTCCGGATCCCGCGCTCGCAGATGAGCACGTTCTCGTTGCCCTCCTTGAGGACGTACTCCGCCGCCATCAGCAGCTCCTCGAGCGTCGAGGACGCGCCGCGCTTGATCAGCGCCGGCACGCCGGAGCGCCCGATCTCCGCCAGCAGCGTGTAGTTCTGCATGTTGCGCGCGCCGATCTGGAACACGTCGGCCACCTCGGCCACGGCCTCCAGGTCGCGGACGTCCATCAGCTCGGTGACGATCGGGAGCCCGGTCTCCTCCTTGGCCTCGGCGAGGATGCGAAGACCCGCGCGCCCGAGCCCCTGGAACGAGTACGGCGACGTCCGCGGCTTGTACGCGCCGCCGCGCAGCATCGTCCCGCCGGCGGCCTTCACGACCCGCGCGGTCTCGAGCGTCTGGTCGAGCGACTCGACCGTGCACGGCCCGGCGATCAGCGCGAAGTGCTCGCCGCCGACCTTGCGGCCCGCGATCTCGAGCACCGACGGCGCGCCGTGGCGCAGCTGCGGCGACGCGAGCTTGTACGGCTTCAGGATGGGGACCACGCGGTCGACGCCGGGCGAGCCCTCGAGCCCGAGCCGCGCCACGTGCTCGCGGTCGCCGACCGCGCCGATCACCGTCACCTCTTCGCCCCGGGACAAATGGGCCTTCGCCCCGACGCCCTCGACGCGCTCGACGACGTGCTGGATCTCAGCGTCCGTCGCCCCCGGCTTCATCACGATCATCATCTTCCAAGTCCTTTTCGAAGTCCTACGCCTGTTCCTCTAGCAGTCCTGTGAGATTGGTCCTGCGGCGCTCGGCTCCCGTCCAAGAACGTAGGACGGCGAAGGGTCAAAGGCCGAACGCCTAGAGAAATCGCCAGGCGTAGAAGCGCCCGCCGGACGCATAGGAAGTACGAAAGATGGCGGGCACGAGGCTCATGGCTTGCCGTGAGTGTGGCAGATCGCACCGCCACGGTTCAACGGCGCCGGCTTGGCCGCTACCCCGCGGGCCTGATCGCGATCGCCTGCGCGCCGTCCTTCGCCGCGATCTCGACGGCGATCCCGCGCCGCAGCTCATCCGACGTGAACACGCCGACCTCGGCGTCGCCGGGCGCTCGGACGAGGCGGAACGTCCGGCCCGCCGGCACGTTGCGCAGCGCGATCGTCGCCGTCGGCTCGTCGGACTGCTGGCGGAAGGCGAGCAGGGCCCCCTCCCCCCGCTCCGGGTTCCAGGTCTGCAGCGCCGTCCAGCCCTTCTCGAGCGGGTCGGAGAGCAGCGGGTAGGTCACGCCGCTCGTGAACAGCGAGCGGTTGGCCTTGTACCAGCCGACCCACGCGCCGGCCTCGTCGACGACGTGGTCGGGCAGCGTGCGGATGTCGGTGAAGAACGAGACGTGCGACGCGAACGACGCCGTCATGAGCGTCGGCACGGGATGCTTCTTCCACGCGTCCCCGCCGAGCACGTGCTGCCCGAGCGCGTAGGACGGCACGTACGGGCTGAGGTTCCAGAGGTTGTGCAGCAGCAGGTCGGGCTCGGGGTTGCCGTTCTGGAACCAGGTCGGGCCGCGCGTCGTCGAGGCGAACGGGAAGAGGCGGTAGTCGTTCGTCTCGTCGATCTGGAGCGTCACCGCCGGGTGGTCGGCGCGGACGCGGTCGAGCATCGCGACGAAGGCGTCGCGGAAGGCGTGGAAGTCGCCCTGCCCCGCGCAGTCGAGCCACGCGAGGAAGTCGAACTTGAAGTAGCTGACGCCCCAGTCGTCGATCGCGCGGCGGATGCGCGACTCGACGAACGGGATCGCGTCCGGCCCCCACGGCACGACGCCCGCCTCGTTGGAGCCAGACTCGGGGTCGCCCTGGTTGTAGAGATAGAGCGCGTCGGCGTACGGCTGGCACGCCCACTCGGGGTGCTCGCGGAACGTCTGCGAGTCGGGGTGGAAGTGCATCGGGCTCATCCACAGGCCGAGCTTCATCGGCGCGATCGCCTCGCGCACGGCCGCGAAGTCCGGGTCGGGGTAGCGCGCCGGGTCGGCGTTCCAGTCGCCGGAGGTCTGCTGCCAGCCGTCGTCGAGGACGAACGTGTCGACGCCGAGCCGCCGCGCCTTGTCGGCCACGCTCTGGACCATCGCGAGGTCGGCGTCGTCCTTCGCGCCGCTGCGGTCGTCGTCGAGGCGGTCGGAGTTGAAGACGACGCGCCCGGGCTCGGAGCGCAGGCGGTGCTCGCGCACGTACTTGGCGAACTGCCACGCGGCGTCGTCGGCGTCGAGGCCGAAGCCGACGAAGACGGGCTCGAGCGCCAGCCGCTCGCCGGGGCCGGCGACGCGGTGGCGCCCGTGCTGGGAGACCGGGTTCTCGACGTGGCCGCTCTCCTCGAGCGGCCCGAGCAGCACGACGTCCTGGCCGTAGTCGGCGCGCAGCTGCGCGGTCGTGCCGTCGTAGCGCCCGCGGCTCGACGGGAAGTCGGTCCCCTCGGCGACCATGAACACCGAGCGCCGGCCCTTGCCCGCCTGCTCGACCGACAGCCACTGGCCGGAGCCGGAGACGGGCTGGCCCTCGGGGGCGGTGCGCGTCTCGCGCCACGTCCCGGCGTGCGGGTCGCCGACCTGGAGCTCCGGGCCGGTCCACTCCGGGTCGCGCCAGTCCGCGCCGGCGCGGAACGCGTGCAGCGCGGGCCTCCCGGGCCCGGGAGCGAGCTCCTCCAGCACCGCGTGGCCGAGCGCGATCCCGGCGGCCGGCTCGACGATCGTCTGCATGCGGAAGCCGGCGACGCCCGGATACGCCTCGGCGATCCGCGTGACGGTCAGGCCGGGGACGCCGGTCAGCGTCATCGTCACGCGCAGGCCGCCGCCGTCGATCTCCTGCTGCTCGACGCGCGAGACGGTGAAGAGCTCCGACCCGAGCGACTGGTCAGCCGTGCCGATGGCGAAGTCGCGCGTCCCGGCGCTCCAGCGGTACGCGCGCAGGCGCTTGTCGGTCAGCGCGATCGTGCGGAAGCCCGCGCGGCTCCAGCGCCGCTCGGCGACGTCGTTGCCGAGCACGACCTCGGTCGCGTCGGCGCGTGCGTAGACCGAGCTCGCGCTCGCCGCCGACGGGGCGGCGAGGGCGATGACGCTCAGGAGCGCGAGGAGCGCGGCGCTAGCCGAACGTGACGTCATGCGTCCCCGGAGCGATCGTCTTCGTGCCCTCGCCGATCAGCGTCAGCTCGAGCGGCTGGTCGGTCGTGACGGTGCCCCTGATCGGCAGGCGGGCGTCGAGACCCATCTGCGCGGGGTCGAGCGTCGCGGCGCGCGCGCCGGTCAGCGTCGCCTCGAAGCCGTTGCTCGCGGCGGGCAGCGCCGCGAGCGGCGTGTCCTGCCAGCGCAGGCCGGTCATCGCGTACGGGCCGGTCTGGTCGGTCGACGCCGGACCGCCCGCCTCGGGGACCGCGGTGTACGGCTTCTCCCGGATCGCGAGCGACGTGCCGTCGAACGCGGCGCGGCCCGCCGTGGCGTCCGCCGGCTCGAGCGCCTTCAGCCACCGGTTGCGCCCGAAGTCGAAGTCGAAGCCGCGCTCGATCGCCCGCTCGAACGCCATGTCGCGCACGTGCGTGACGCGCCGCGGGCGGCCCGGGCGGCGGAACTGGTGCATGTAGCGGCCGCCCTCGCCCCACTGGTCCCACACGGGCGGGCCGTAGTGCTCCTGGGTCAGGTAGGCGTAGAGCCGGTGGCGGTAGCCGAGCTGCACGAACCGCTCGGCCTGCCGCGCGACGCCGCTGAACGGCACGAGCTCGTCCTCGGCGCCGGTCTGGATGGCGATCGGGATGTGGCGCAGGTTCTCGAGCAGCCGGCGCGTGTGCTGGGCGCGGGCGTCGCCGCCGTTGGCCTCGATGTAGCACGGCGTGTACTCGTCGTACCTCATGCGGTCGCAGCCCGGGAAGTCGAGCCCCGTCCAC
>DASVRH010000283.1:0-5633 GCA_036388715.1 Solirubrobacteraceae bacterium
CCGTGACCGGCGGCCCCGCCGCGGCGGTCTCCGAGGCGCGCAGCGTCTCGCGCGCCGTGAACGTCACCCGCGGCGCCGCGCACGCGCGCGGGCCGGTGCGCGGGACGTCAGGGAGCGGCTCGTCCTCGCCCCGCCCGACGGCGATCACGATCACGCCGAGCAGCAGCGAGGTCACCACCAGCACCGCCCACATCGGCAGATCGCGCAGAGGACCCATGTCCCTTAATGAACCAAGGCGGCCCCTGTTCGGGGCCGCCCGGTTCTGCTCCGTCCATCGGAAGCACGTTGCGCTCGCTTGACGGATTCCCGCCTCGCTGGTCGCACAAACCGGCAATTCGCGAACCGGCCGATAGGCTCGGCGCCCGGAAGATGGCCTCGATCCCGATCAACATCGCGGACCATGTCGGCCGGACGCCGATGATCCGCCTGACGAGGCTCCTCCCCGACGGCGTCGACGCCGAGCTGTACGGCAAGCTCGAGGCGTTCAACCCCGGCGGCAGCGTCAAGGACCGCATCGGCGTCGCGATGCTCGAGGCGGCCGAGCGCGACGGGCTGATCGAGCCCGGCCGGACCACCGTCGTCGAGGCCACGAGCGGCAACACCGGGATCGCGCTGGCGTTCGTCTGCGCCGCCAAGGGCTACGACCTCGTCCTCACGCTCCCGCAGGGCATGAGCCTCGAGCGCGAGCGGCTGCTGCGCCTCTACGGCGCGAGGGTCGAGATCACGGAGTCGCTCGGCGGGATGAACGAGGCGGTCGACGCCGCCCGCGCGATGGCGACGAGCGACGACGTCTTCCTCCCCGACCAGTTCTCCAACCCGGCCAACCCCGAGATCCACCGCCGCACGACCGGCCCCGAGATCCTCGAGGCGCTCGACGGCAGGATCGACGTCTTCGTCGCGGGCGTCGGCACCGGCGGCACGATCACCGGCGTGGGGGAGGTGCTCAAGCAGCGCGACCCGGCCACGAGGGTCGTCGCCGTCGAGCCCGCGACCTCCGCCGTGCTGAGCGGGCAGCCGCCCGGGCCGCACAAGATCCAGGGCATCGGCGCGGGGTTCGTGCCGCCGGTCCTCAACCGCGAGGTCATCGACGAGGTCCTCCCGGTCACCGACGAGCAGGCGATCGAGACCGCGCGGCTGTGCGCGCGCCGCGAGGGCGTGCTCGTGGGGCTGTCGTGCGGCGCCGCCGTGTACGCCGCCATGCAGATCGCGCAGCGGCCGGAGTCCGCGGGCAAGCGGATCGTCTGCGTGCTGCCGGACAGCGGCGAGCGCTACGTCTCCACGCCCTTCTTCGCGCCGTAGCACCAGTCGAGCACGGCGGGCCACGGGCCGAAGCCCGCGTCGGGGTTGAGATGCCCGGCGCCGGGCCAGAGGTCGATCGGGCAGCCGAGCCGCGAGCCGTAGACGCCGGCCGCGCTCGCGCAGTACGGGTCGTTGTCGCTGCACACCAGCCGGCAGTTCTCACCGACGAACGGGTCGCGGCGGACCGGGAGGAAGCTCGCGATCTCCGCCGGCGGCGGGTCGAGGCACGGCGGCGCGACGAGCAGGACCCGGGGCGCGGGCGCCCCGCCGCGGTCGCGGTGGTGCAGCCACAGCAGGCAGGCCAGCGAGTGGCAGACGACCGTGTCGTCGTCGCGGCGAAGCTCGTCGAGCGTGCTCAGCCACGCCTCCAGCCGCGGCTCGTCGGGATCGGGCAGCTCGGGGTAGCGGACCTCGTGGCCGTCGGCGCGCAGCCGGTCGGCGAGCCAGGTCTGCCAGTGGTCAGGCCCGGAGCCCTGCCATCCGTGGAGGATCAGGTAGCCCACGCGGAGTAGATTCTCAGACGTGTTCGGGCTAGGCACCGTGACGCGCGTGATGCGCGAGGTCCACCGCGACGTCTCGGCCGCCCGCGAGCGCGATCCCGCCGCGCGCGGGGTGACGAGCGCCGAGATCCTCGCCACCTGGCCGGGCGTTCAGGCGCTGCTCTCCCACCGTGTCGCCCACGCGCTGCACGACGTCGGCATCCCGCTCGTGCCGCGGACGATGTCGATGCTCTCGCGCGCGGTGACGGGGATCGAGATCCACCCCGCCGCCGAGATCGGCGACGGGCTGTTCGTCGACCACGGGATGGGCGTCGTCATCGGCGAGACGGCCGAGATCGGCGACGACGTCACGCTCTACCAGGGCGTGACGCTCGGCGGCACCGGCTTCGCGACCGGCAAGCGCCACCCGACGGTCGAGGACAACGTGACGATCGGCAGCGGGGCGAAGCTGCTCGGGCCGATCACGATCGGTCACGGGGCGAAGGTCGGAGCCAACTCGGTCGTCATCCACGACGTGCCGGCGAACTCGACGGTCGTCGGCAACCCCGGCCATCCGGTGCGGGTGGAGGGGCGCCGGCCCGAGGGGCCGGACGCCGACTGGGTCCACCTCCCCGACCCGATCGCCGACGCGATCAAGGGGCTGTCGGCGCGCATCGGCGCGCTGGAGGAGGCGGTCGCGAGGCTCGCCGGCGACGGCGAGGCGCCGCCGAAGGCGGGCAAGGTCCGGCCGCTGCGGCCGGTCCGCGGGCCGAACCCCGCGGGCGGTTAGGTCGCCGGCCGCGGCCGCGGCGCGCGTCGCGGCGCCCGGGCGGGGCTCTTCGCGGGCGCGCGCTCCGCTGACGCGTCGTCCTCGGGCGGCGGGCCGTCGAGCACGCGCTGCACGGCGGCGAGCCGGCGCACGAGCGCGTCGCGCTCCTCGCGCAGGTCCTCGACGCTCAGCAGCCGGCCGCCGCGGGCGCGGCGCGGCTCGGGCGGGACGTGCTGCGTCGTGAGCCTCTCCTCGAGCTGCACGACGAGCCGGTCGAGCACGGCGATCTCGTCGCGCAGCGCGCGGCGCTCGGCGACCTCGGGGTCGTCGCGGCGCGCGGGCTCCTCGGTGAGGTAGAGCGCGGTCGCCAGGGCGCGCGGGCTCAGCCCGGCGTCGGCGGCGAGCCTGACGACCTCGTCGAGCACGGGGGCGTGGCGCGCGTCGCTCGGCGCGCCGTCGGCGACGAAGGTCCCCGACCCGTGCCGGCTCTCGAGCACGCCCTCGCGCTCGAGCTTGCCCACGGCGGCGCGCAGCGTGTTGTGGTTGACGCCGAGCTCGGTGGCCAGGTCGCGCAGCGCGGGGAGGCGCTCGCCGGGGCGCAGCCGGCCGGCGGCGACGGCCGTGCGGATGCCCCAGTCGATCTGGACGCCGAGCGGCACGTCGGCGTCGTGGTCGAGGACGATCCCGTTCTCGGCGGCCCAGGGCACCCCGCGAAGGGTACTGCTCGCCCAGTGTGCTAGGAGAGTGGTACTCTCCCGCCATGGCCGTGCGCAACGTCGCCGATCGCGGGTTCCTCCCCATGAAGAACCTGCTCGAGGAGATCGGCGACATGCTGATCCTCACCGGCAAGACGATGGTCTCGGCGATCCGCCCGCCCTATCCGTACGGGGGCGAGTTCATCAACCAGTTCATGTTCGCGCTGAAGCTGTGCTGGTTCCCGCTCATCGTGAGCATGGTCGCCGCGGGCTACGGCGCGCCGGGCCTTCAGGCCGCGAACTTCCTCGTGCTCTTCGGCGCGCTCGACCGGCTCGGCGGGTTCTTCGTGCTCGCGTCGATCCGCGAGTTCGCGCCGCTCATCACGGCGATCATCGTGTCCGGCGTGGCGGGGACCGCGATCACCGCCGACCTCGGCGCGCGCAAGATCCGCGAGGAGCTCGACGCGCTGCAGGTCCTCGGCGTCGACCCGGTCAAGAACCTCGTCGTCCCCCGCTTCCTCGCGCTGATGCTCATCACGGGGCTGTTCGACATCTACGCGCTGATCTTCGGTATCTCCGCCGGCGTGCTGGCGACGCTCGTCAACGGCGCGCCGCTCGGCCCGTTCTGGGCCAGCTTCTTCACCAACGCGTCGACCACGGACCTCTGGGGGTCGGTCCTCAAGTGCACCGGGTTCGGCGCGATCGTGGCGATCGTCTGCTGCTACAAGGGGATGACCGCCTCCGGCGGCGCCGAGGGCGTGGGCCGCGCCGTCAACCAGGCGGTCGTCATCTCGCTGATGGGCGTCGCGGCGTTCAACTACGTCTTCACGCAGACGCTGCTCGCCACCCACCCCGAGATCAACGTCCTGCGCTAGTAGAAGACCGACCGCGTGCGGTGCCGCGGACGGGCCTTGTAGACCGGATCCTGCCCGCGGTTCCACAGCCACACGTCGAGCGTCCGCTCGGGGACGCCCAGCTGCTCGGCGATCTTCACGCACGCGTGGACGGCCGCGGCGCGGATCTCGCGCTCCATCCGGCTGTCGGTGAGGAGGTGCTCGCCGTCGACGAGCGCCGCGAGCTCTTCGTCGTACACGAGGACGCCGTCGCAGCGCAGCACGTGGGGGACGAGGTTGTCGGCGAAGATCGTGAGCGTGTCGATGTCGTGGAAGCTCACGAGGCCGGAGAGCTCGAGGTCGTTGGTCAGGATCTGCGCGCGCTTGTAGAAGCCGGCGTCGTTCCACATCGGCATCTGCGCGACGGCCTGCGCGAGTCGCTGCGCCGATCCCTCGGCCTGGTGCACGAGCTGGAGTGGGCTGCGGTCCTCGAGGAAGGCCCCGAGCTGGCGCAGGGCCTGGGCGAAGAGCGCCATGAGCTCGTTGGCCGGCGTCTGCCCGAGCGTCATCGCGACCTGGTCGGTCGTCATCGCGCGCAGCTCGTCGTTCGTCCACGGGCCGGTGGCGCGGAACCTGTCGGTCAGGCCGTGGGCGACCGTGAAGTAGCCGGACACCGGCTTGCCCTCGACGACCCGCTTGCGCAGCGTGGGGAACCAGCCCGAGCCGAAGTTGATCGTGTCGAGGGTGAGCAGGTAGGCGGCGACCTCGTCGGGCGTGCCCTCGAGGAAGTGGCTCACCGGGTCGAGCGCGGGCTCGGGGCCTCGCGCGACGTGCGGGATCCGGTCCTCGTCGATCCGCACGTGGCGCGCCTGCGCGACCACCTCCGCCGCGTATCTCCGAACGCCGTCCGAAATCGACACCGGCGCAGAGTAGGGTCCGCCGCCGTGGTCCGGCTGATCGCGCCCGACGAGATCCCACGTGTCGCGGGCGCGCTCGCGAGGAGCTTCGACGACGATCCGGTGGCCGTCTTCGCCAACCCGCGGGCCACTTCGCGGCCGGCCCGGCTGCGGTTCTTCTTCAGCGGCCGGCTCGCAGCGCTGCTGCCCGAGGAGATGTGCTTCTGCGACGAGGAGCTGCGGGGCGCGGCGATCTGGGCGCCGCACGACCGCTTCCGCCCGGGGACGCGGGAGAGCCTGCGCCTGCTGCGACTGCTGCTCCCGCGGTCGCCGCTGGTGCTCACCGGCTTCGCCCGGATGGAGCGCCACCATCCGAACGAGCCGCACTACTACCTCCAGACGCTCGGCGTGGCGCCCGAGGCCCAGGGGGAGGGGCTCGGATCGAAGCTGATGGCGCCGATGCTCGAGCGCTGCGACCGCGAGGGCGTCCCGGCCTACCTGGAGAGCTCGAAGGAGCGCAACATCGCCTTCTACGGGCGTCATGGGTTCCGGGTGACGGAGGAGATCCGCTTCCCCCGCGGGCCGCGGCTCTGGCTGATGTGGCGCGATCCGAGGTGACACCTAATCTGAAGGGGTGTCCGCCACCGACGCCCACGTCGAAC
>DASVRH010000284.1:0-4461 GCA_036388715.1 Solirubrobacteraceae bacterium
CGGCCGCGCGCTGCTTGGCCTCGCGGCGGGCCGCGGCGGCGGCGCGGAGCTGCTCGTGCTCGACCTGTCGCTTGAGCTGGTGCAGGGAGCGGCGCAGGTGGTCGCGGACGGTCGGCGCCGCGATCCGCTCGGACAGCCATCCGAGCAGCCCCGAGCCCGCGATCCCGTAGCTCAGCCGCAGCTCGACGTCGGTGCGGCCGAAGCGTCGCTCGCGCAGCCGCCAGCGCCCACGCTGGTCGATCCCCGTGACCGAGGTCCACGCCATGTCGCGGTTCTCCTCGAACTCGACGACCTCGACCAGCCCGCCGATCTCCGCGCTGCGCACGCGCATGAGCATCCGGTAGCGCGCGCCGAGGCCGGAGGGCTCGTCGGACTCGACCTCCCAGCGCGTGATGCCGGACATGAAGTGCAGGTAGCGCGCAGGGTCGGAGATGAACGCCCACACCGCGTCGGCGGGCGCCGACACCTGCACGCTCGCGCCGACCCTCATCCGATCACCGGCCAGCGCCGCTCGGCGGCGAGCGCGTCCAGCGTCTCCTGCATCAGGCGGATGACGTGCTCGTAGACCTCGTCGAGGTCGGGGTCGTCGCCGAACTCCTCGCGGATGTCGATCGGCGGCAGCGCCTCGACGGTGATCTTCGCCGGCAGCGGGACGTGGCCGAGGAAGTCGCCGACGTTGATGCCCCACGGCAGGGCGAGCGAGATCGGCAGCACCTTCAGCCGGGCGGTCTTGTCGAGCATCAGCAGCTTCGCCAGCCGCTCGCCGCGCGACAGGAACAGCGACGTCTCCTGCCCGCCGATGGAGACGAGCGGCACGACCGGGACGTCGTGCTCGAGCGCCGTCCTGATCCAGCCGGTGCGCCCGTCGAAGTCGACCTTGTTGCGCTCCCAGACCGGGCGGTGGACCTCGTAGTCGCCGCCCGGGTAGACGATCAGCGCGTTGCCGTCCTCGAGCGCCTTGCGGGCGTTCTCGCGCGAGGCGGCGACCGTGCCCCACTTCTTCAGGAAGCCGAGGCCCGGCATCGAGACGACCAGGTTGTGGGCCAGCGAGTACAGCTCGCGCTCGACGCCGAAGTAGGCGCTGAAGGCGAGCATGAACACGCCGGTGTCCGGCGTCAGGTTGCCGCCCGAGTGGTTGCCGACGAGCAGCACCGGCCCCTTGTCGGGGATGTTCCCGAGCCCGCGGACCTCGCCGCGGAAGTACAGGCTGGAGAGCAGCCACAGCCCGGGGAGCGTCTCGCGGATGTAGTCGGGGTCGCGGTCGTCGAGGTTCGCGTCCGGGATCCGCTTCGTGACCTGGCTCGCCAGCGCGCGCACCAGCCGCTCGGGCAGCCCGCCGCCGCCGCGCTCCTCCTGCTCGGCCTCGCCTCCCAGGGCGCTGCGGACGCTGTCGGCGTCGTGCGAGTGCCCGTTGCGGGAGGCGCCAGTCGTCTCCGTACCGGCCATCGTGTCCGGGACCGTACCCGCTAGGCCGCTTTGCGAGCGGCGGCGCCCGCGCGGGCGTGGGGCGCGTCTCGGTCGCCGAGCGCGACGACGCGCTCGAAGAACCGCTCGAGCAGCCCGTTGACCTGGTCGGGGCGCTCGACCTGCGGCACGTGGCCGCAGTTCTCCAGCACGATCTGCTCGGCGCGGGGCAGCCAGCGCTCGACGTGGCGCTTGAAGCCGGCCGGGATGAGGTTGTCGTGCGTGCCCCAGACGAACATGCTCGGGGCCGACAGCTCGCTGAGGCGCGGGTAGAAGCCGCCGCGGCCGAACGGCTTGTCGAGGTAGATGTTGCGCGCGGCGGCGAGGAAGGCGAAGCGCGCGCCGGCGGTGCCGTAGATCCGCTGGAACTCCTCGACCACGATGTCGGCCATGCTCGGGTCGATCGCGTCGGGGTCGCAGAACAGCGACCAGAAGGTCGACTCGACCATCCCGCGCGTCAGGCGGTGGGGGAGGAAGCCGAACTCGGGGCGCAGCAGCCGGACGATCGGGTGGTAGCCGCGCTTCACGAAGGCCACGGCCGGACAGAGGAGCGCGAGGCCGCGCACCCGGTGCGGGTGGCGCAGGCCGACCTCGATCGAGACGCGGCCGCCCATCGAGTTGCCGACGAGGTGGGCGCGGCCGATGTCCAGCGCGTCCATGACCTCGACGACGCGGTCGGCGAAGTAGCGGGCGTTGTAGCCGCCCGTGGCCGGCTTGCAGGACGAGCCGAAGCCCGGGAGGTCCAGCGCGTGGACGCGGTAGCTCGTGCTCAGCTCGGCCGCGGTGTCGAAGAACGAGCTCTTGGCGCCGCCGAGGCCGTGGATGAGGAGGACGTCGGGGCCCTCGCCCATCGTGAGGGTGGAGATCTTCGCGCCCTTGGTCTGCACCTCGTGCATGCGCAGCAGCGGCGGGCGGTCGTCGGGGAGGCGGAACATGCCCTCGAAGCCGACGGCGAGGTCGAGGTTGCCGCGGGCGTAGAGCGTGCGCTCGCCGAACGCCTCGATGCCGGACAGCTCGCCGGCGCGCAGGCGCAGCCAGGTCGCGCTGTCCGTCCCGATGATGACGTCGGGCCGGCGCTTCGTGGCGCCCTTGCGCACGCGGGCGCCGTGCGTCGTACAGCGAAGCTCCCACGTGTGGCCCACGTCGCCGAGCCTGACCTGGTAGGTCGCGTCGAAGCCGGGCGGGGCCCCGAGGTAGCGCTCCGGGAGCGTGCGGAAGGCCTCCTCCACGAGGGGGAGACGTGCGGAGGCGGGCGGGGACCCAGGCACCGGCCGGGACAGTACCCCTTCACACGGCGAACACACCCATAACCGGCCTTCGGACATTCGTCTAGGGTCGCCCGCCATGCGGAAAGAGCGGGGAAATCGGCACGTCCTCTACGGCCGCAACCCCGTCCGCGAGGCGCTGCGCGCCGGCCGGCGGCGGGTGCACCGCGTCTGGGCGACCTCCGGCGCGGCGAAGGAGCCGTGGTTGGAGGACCCCGAGATCGTCGCCGCGGACGAGCTCGAGCGGCTCTGCGGGTCGTCGGCCCATCAGGGCGTCTGCGCCGAGACCGACCCGTTCCCTTACGCGGGCGCGCGCGAGCTGCTCGCGCGCGAGAGCCCGCTGATCGTCGCGCTCGACGAGGTCCAGGACCCGCAGAACCTGGGTGCGATCGCCCGTACGGCCGAGGCGGCGGGCGCCTCCGGCCTGGTGATCCCGGAGCGGCGGTCGGCGGAGGTGACGCCCGCGGCGGCGAAGGCCTCCGCCGGGGCGGTCGAGCACCTGCCGATCGCGCGGGTCCGCAACGTCGCCGACTTCCTGGCCGAGGCCAAGGCGGCCGGATGCTGGTGCTACGGGGCCGACGCCGGCGGGACGGCCCGCTACGACGAGCCGGACTACGAGGGCGGGGTCGTGCTGGTCGTGGGGGCCGAGGGGAAAGGTCTGCGGCCGCGCGTCGCGTCGGCCTGCGACGTCATCGTCTCGATCCCGCTCCTGGGTCGTATCGAGTCGCTCAATGTGTCCGCCGCGGCTGCGATCGTTCTGTACGAAATCTCCCGTTGCAGGGGTTTCGCTTGACAGGTGTACGGAACAGTCGCTATACATCCTCGGAAATAACGCTGAAGTCGAGGTTCAGATTGATGGACCTCGGGCCGGCGTGAAGACCGTCAGCGGCGCCAGGGGAGGAGCGCGCCACTGGGCAAACGATCCGTCGTACCCGCGTGGGTGCAGCGGAAAAGGAAGCTCATGGCACGACTCTCCACACAGTCTCACTCTCAACTTCAGGTTGAGGATGGGTACCTCATCGCGCTTGCCAAGCAGGGCAACGCGGCGGCGTACGACCGGCTCGTCCGCCGGTACTACGGCTTCGTCCGCTTGAAGGCCTCGTCGTACTTCCTCGCCGGCGGCGACGCCGACGACCTCATCCAGGAGGGCCTTGTCGGCCTCTACAAGGCGGTTCGCGACTACCGCTGGGACCGCGAGTCGAGCTTCCGTAACTTCGCGGAGCTGTGCATCACGCGCCAGATCATCACGGCGGTCAAGACGGCCACGCGCAACAAGCACACCCCGCTCAACCAGTACGTCTCGTTCTCCTCGACGCCCGCGAGCGCGCCCGAGGGCGAGCCCACGCTCGACGAGGTCATCCCGGGCCCGACGGTCCACGACCCCGTCAACCAGGTGATCTCCAGCGAGGAGCTGCGCGCGCTGGTCGCCTGCCTCTCCACGGCGCTGTCGGACCTCGAGTCGCGCGTGCTCGCGCTCTACCTGGACGGGCGCTCCTACGAGGAGATCGGCGGCCGGATCGGCTGCGACACGAAGACGGTCGACAACGCGCTCCAGCGCGTGAAGCGCAAGGTCGGGGTCCATCTGGATGCCCGCGCCATCCTGCAGTAGGCGGGGGTGCCGGTAGCCTCACCCCACGTGTCGGCCCTCGCGATCGTCCTCATCGTCTTCGCCGTCGTCGTCGTGCTGCTCTTCGTGGGCGGCTACGTCGCGAACGCCCGCCGCCGCGAGGCA
>DASVRH010000285.1:0-3315 GCA_036388715.1 Solirubrobacteraceae bacterium
GGCGCCGAGGCAGCGACGCGGCCCGCCCCCGAACGGGATGAACGCGTAGGGCGGCGGCTTCGGCCCGTCGATCCACCGGCGCGGGCGGAAGGCGAGCGGGTCGGGCGGGAACGAGTCGGCGCGGCGGTGGGCGAGGTACAGGCAGGCGGCGACCTGCGCCCCGGGCGGCACGACCGTCCCATCCGACAGCTCCAAAGGGGCGACGACGTCGCGCGGGGCGACGGAGAGGACGGGCCGGATCCGCAGGACCTCGGACACCGTCGCGTCGAGCAGCGCCTCGTCGCCGGCGCGCAGGTCGGCGACGAGCGCGGGATCGCGGGCGAGCCGCTCGAAGGCCCAGGCCAGCGCGGTCGCCGTCGTCTCGTGCCCGGCGGCGAGGAGCGTGACGAGCTGGTCGCGGACATCGGCGTCGGAGGGCGTCGCCGCGAGGAGGTCGTCCAGGATGGGCCGAGGCGCCGCCGCCGCGGTGCCCCTTCGCCGCCGCGCGATGACGCGGGCGATCTCGGCGTCCACCCTCTCCACCGCCCGCCGGAACGACCGGTCGCGGCCGAGCACCGACAGCGCGACGAGCCGCGGCGCCGAGCGGACGAGCGCGAGCGCGTCCTCGACGGCGGCGCGCAGGGCGGGCGCCGGGTCGCCCACGACGACGCGGAGCATCACCTCGAGCGTCAGCGCCTGCATCCGCTCGTGCGTGCGCACCTCGGCGCCCCGCGGCCAGCGGTCGAGCTCCTCGGCGGCGAGGGCGGCGATGGTCGGCGCGTGGGCGCGCATGCGGTCGCCGTGGAAGGCCGGCAGCTGGAGACGGCGCGCCCGGAGGTGCTCCTCGCCGTCGAGCACGAGCAGCGAGGACGGCCCCGCGAACGGCTCGAGCACCGCGCTGCCGCCGCCGCGCAGCACGTCAGGCCCCGCGGTGAAGACCCTCCGCACGTCCTCGGGCGAGGAGACGAGGACCATCGGCGCGTCGGCCCACAGCGTCCGCAGGGTGAACGGGACGCCGTGACGGGCGGCCGAGCGCCGCAACAGCGCGGTGGGCCGGACGATCCACTCGACCGTCT
Source organism: Solirubrobacteraceae bacterium (assembly GCA_036388715.1). Taxonomy (GTDB): domain Bacteria; phylum Actinomycetota; class Thermoleophilia; order Solirubrobacterales; family Solirubrobacteraceae; genus CADCVT01. Next base: position 1,056 of record DASVRH010000285.1, read on the forward strand.
GCCACCAGGCGGGCGCGGAAGGCCCCGCTGGGAGCGCACCGCATGGTTCGGCGTTCCGGTGCGTTGTAGCCGTCATGCCCTCGGAGAATCGCACGCGCCTGGGCGAGCGGGCCGGCCTCGTCCTCGCCGCCCTGCCGCTCATCGCCATCCTCGCCCTCCTCGTCGCCGGCAAGACCGGCGCCCAGGAAGGCGTCTCGGACTTCATCGTCTCCGACAACGTCGAGTACCTCGGGCACTTCCCCGAGGCCACCGACGGTGTCGGCGCCCGCGTCGTCGGGAACCGCCTGTTCGTCACCACGACGAAGGACCTCATCGTCTACGACGTGTCCGACGCGCCGAACCCCAAGCGGCTCGGCAACATCAACGCCAACATCTCGTTCGAGAACGAGGAGGTGCCGACCAACGGCAAGCTCCTCGGCGTGTCGGGCCAGATCGGCGGCTGCGCGCCGGTCGGCGGGCCGATCCCGCCGCCGGACGTGAGCGACTGCCTCGTCATCTACGACGTCAGCAAGCCCGAGGCGCCGGTCGTGGCCTCCGTGGTCGCCGGCGCGGGCGACCACACGCATACCTGCGTGTTCGACTGCAAGTACTTCTTCGGCTCCTCCGGGACCGTCGTCGACGCCACCGACCCGTACAACGCGAAGCTGCTCGAGCGCAACGGCGAGCGGGTCGACTGGCAGGCCCCCATGGCCGCCGACAACGGCGGTGACTTCGACCAGGGCTGCCACCACCAGAACGAGATCCGCCCGGGCATCCTCGCCGCGGCGTGCCAGCCGATGTACGTGGTCAAGGTCAACCAGCAGCACCCGGAGAACCCGGTCGAGATCCTGGCGAAGTACCGGCACGAGCCGGGCCCGCGCGAGGATCCGCCCTACTACTCCAGCGGCACGCCGGGCCCGCCGATCCGCCGGTTCATCCACGGCATCCGCTGGCCGAACCAGGGCTCGGACAAGTTCATCCTCGCCGGCGGCGAGACGAACTTCCAGGCCCGCTGCCACGACCGCGTCGGCAAGTTCATGATCCTCGACTCGACGCGGCCGTCGCCGCAGGGCTCGTGGACGCAGACCGACGAGATCTGGCCGCAGAACGGCAACTACACCGACGGCTCCGGCCGCGGGCAGACGCAGATCCTCGGCTGCTCGGCGCACTGGTTCGAGGAGCACCCGACGTTCAAGAACGGCGGGCTCGTCGCGCTGGCCGAGTACGAGCAGGGCACCCGGTTCCTCCAGGTGACGCCCGAGGGCCTGATCCGCCAGCTCGGCTTCGCGCTGCCGATCGGCGGCTCGACCAGCGCCCCGCACTGGGGCCCGGACGGCCGGACGATCTACAACATCGACTACACCCGCGGCATGGACGTGCTCCGCTACAACGGCCCGCTCGTCGTGCCGGACGAGCAGGGCAACGTCGAGCGGCCCGAGCAGGCCGTCGCGCCGGGCGAGCAGCCGCTGCCCGAGAGCGGCGCCGGCAACCTCCAGAGCAGCGGCAACACCGCGAACGCGGCGCCCGTGTGCGGCTCGACGGCCGGCTTCAGCCGGGTGTCGGCGCGCGGCAACCGCATCTCCGTGGTCAAGCGCCAGCAGAAGCCGTTCTCGGTCGAGCTGTTCCGCCACTCCAAGGGCCGCCGCGTCGTCGACCGGCGCGTGGCGCGCCTGCGGGTCCGGAGCAAGAGCTCGGTCACGCTGCCGAAGCGGGCGGCGAGCGGCTTCTACTTCGCCCGCATCCGCATGGTGCTCCCGGGCACCGACGACGTGCGGCGCGTGGCGCTGCTGCGCCGCAGCGGGCGCTGGAGCGTGCGGCCGGACAACTACATGCGGACCTCGTGCGGCGCGCTGAAGGCGTTCAAGCTCGAGCGGACGGTGTTCGGCGGCACGAACCGCGTGCCCCTGCGCATCGCCTACCGGCTGCCGACCGGCGTCGACAAGGTCACGATCCAGATCCTGCGCGGGACGCGGGTCGTGCGCACGATCACCGGCTCGACGGCGCGCCCGCAGGCGCACCGCTACACGGTGCCGCCGTCGATCGCGCGACCCGGGCAGGACGTCCGCGTGCGCGTGATCGTCGAGCGCTCCGGCCGCCGCGTGGCCGAGACGCTGACCGCGCGCCGGCTCTAGAGCACGAACTGACCGGACTCGACCACCGTCGGCCACCTCGGCGCCGCCGACCACGAGGTGCGGCTGATCGTGGAGGACGACCGGCTGGCCGACGCCGAGGGCGACCTGGGCCGGGCGCTGGCCGAGCACCTGGACCGCTACGGGCCCGA
>DASVRH010000286.1:0-8851 GCA_036388715.1 Solirubrobacteraceae bacterium
CCCGGCGTGCGGACGCTGCCGTGGCCGAAGAACATGTCCGAGACCGGCGAGACGGTCAGGTACGCGTTCTTGCCCTCGGGCACCTCGACCGCGATGCCGGGCAGCTCGACCGTGCGCCGCTCGCGCACGACCGGCAGCAGCTCGCGCAGCGGCATCGTGTTGTTCTGCACGACCGTCGCATCGGCCGGCGACGTGCCGACCGAGATGGCGAAGAACACGCGCTGGTCGGCGCCGACGGAGGTGACCGTCGCGTCGAGCGTCGGGACGCCGGCGATCGTCATCGGGCCCTTGGCGATCTCGAGGTGCTGCGGCGCGCCGGCGCCGGTCGTCGTCGCGGTCCCGCGCGTGACGGTCGCGTCGATCCCGACCGGGTAGCCCTTGCGGACGTCGACGCGCTCGGTCCGCACGCAGGTCCCCGTCGTCGTCGAGAGGTTGTACTTGGCGGGCAGCAGCGTGTTCGTGCCCTTGCCGACCAGCGCGGCGGAGAAGAACTTGCGGCGCAGCTCGGAGAACCCGCCCGTGCCCGAGCACGTGTCGCCGGGCCCCGCGGTGCCCATCGGCAGGACGTTCGGCAGCGCGTGGCCGCCGTTGTAGCCGACGACGAGCGACCGCGCCCGGGCGCCCGGCGTGAGCGCGCGCTCGAGGTTCTTCCACGCCTCGTTGAAGTTGAAGAGGTTGTCGCTGAGGCCCTGGCCGAAGAGCACGGGGATGTCGAGCTTGCGCCCGGCAGCGACGTGGCCGGAGGGGCCGTGCTCGAAGAACTCGGCGTGCATGTCCGGGATGCCGGGGACGGTCCCGTCGGGCCACTGGCCCGTGGTCGCGCCGTAGGCGAACGCCTGGTGGACGTACTCGGGCAGCATCGGCGCGCCGGCGCCGTAGAGCAGCGTCACCCACGCGGTGCGCACGACCTTCGACGGCGCGAGCGACTGCGAGAGGTCGTACCAGGTGATCTCGGGGGCGAGCGCGTTGAGGCGCGTGTAGCCGAGGTCGCGCAGCTCGGTGAAGGCGGCGACGAACTGGTAGCCGCCGCCGTAGGAGCCGCCCATGGCGAAGAGCGTCGGGTCGTTGGCGTGGCCGGTCCTGCGGTCCTTGGCCACCCAGTCCAGCCCGGCGACGTAGTCGATCACCGAGATCATGTCCTGGCCCTCGAACTCCGGGTCCTCGACGTTGGCCTGGCCGCCGGAGTCGCCGTGCCCGCGCTGGTCGATCGACACGACGCCGAAGCCGCGGTCGAGCTCGGTCTTGAACGCGCCGTCGCTCGACGTCCGCGACCCGCCCCAGCCGTGCGAGTGGAGGATGACCGGCACGGGCGAGCCCGCGCTCGCGCCGTCGGGCCTGTAGACGCTGATGACGATAGGCGTGCCGTCCTTCTTGGAGGTCACGGTGACGTCGGACTTCGTGTGCGCGCCCGCCGCGGCGGGCGCGGCGAGGGCGACGACGGCAAGGGCGAGCAGAGAGGACCGGAGCGAGCGCATGGATCCGGAAACGGCGCCCACAGCGTTTCCTTGCGGTGTGCGTCAGACGAGCGGCGCTCGGCGCGGCGGGGGCAGCGGGTCGTAGCTGTCCTCGAGCTCCGGCACGGGCAGGACGATGACGCCCTCGTCCGGGTCGCCGACCCATGACCCGAACCCCTCGCTCAGGGCGTAGGCGGCGTACGCGGCGGCGCACGCGTCGAGCTCGTCGACCGTCCGCTGCCACAGGCCGCCGTCGTCGTCGACCACGTCGCGGAGCTTCAGCGCGGCGATGCGCTGCTGGAGGCCCCAGGGCGTCCGCTTCGGGGGCGGGCGGTGGCCGAGCAGCGAGCAGAACACGGCGTCGGGATAGGTCTCACAGACGCGGCCGTGGCGCAGCGCGCCCTCCCCCACCTCGCCCTCGACCGAGACGCGCGCCTCGGGCCGGTAGAGGCCGAGCGACTCGAGCGCGTCGAACAGCTCGAAGCCCACGCCGATCCACTCCTGCCACTTCGTCGGGACCTCGCCCGCGGACGGCACCGGGTAGAGCGGCAGGCGTCGCCGGGTCAGGAGCGCGTCGCACACCCGCGAGCGCTCGTAGCGGCCCTCCGGGAGGTCGAGCGCGGCGCGCAGCGGCTGGCCCGGCGCGAGGAGGTCGAGGCGGTGGCCGGAGGGCGCGTCGACGGCCACGACCGCCTCGCCGCCGAAGCCAAGCACGGTCCGGGCGACCTGGTCGACCGTTCCGGGGTCGTAGAACGTCGCCACCAGCTCGCCGCTCTGCGCGCCGCGGCGCTCGTGGAGCGTGCAGAGCTGCTGGTTGTCCGCAGCGGCTGAGACGTCGATTCCGCAGTAGCGCATTAGCCTCCCGCCCTCATGCTCGCGCAGAGACTGGCGGAACGCGCCCTCGAGCTCATCGACGTCCCCAGCGAGTCGCGCGAGGAGGGCGCGCTGGCGCGCCACGTCCTGGAGGTGCTGGGCGGCGTGGGCGCGCGCGACGCCGGCGACCGCTGCATCGTCCTGCGGCCCGAGGCGCGGATCGTCCTCGCGGGCCACCTCGACACCGTCCCCGCGCAGGACAACCTCCCGGGGCGCATCGAGGAAGGCGCCGTCCACGGCCTCGGCGCCGCGGACATGAAGGGCGCGCTCGCGGTGATGGTCGAGCTGGCGCTGGCGGAGACGCCGTTCGGCTTCGTCTTCTTCCCGCGTGAGGAGCTGCCGCACGCGGAGTCGGCGCTGACGCCGCTCTTCGACCGCGAGCCGGCGCTGCGCGACGCCGAGCTGGCGATCGTCATGGAGCCGACGTCGAACACCCTGCACGCGGGGTGCGTGGGGAACATCAACGCGCGCGTGGTGGCGACCGGGCGCAGCGGGCACAGCGCCCGCCCGTGGACCGCTGAGAACGCGATCCATGCCCTCGCGGAGGTGATCGGGCGGATCGCCGCGCAGCCCTACGAGCAGCGCGAGTTCGACGGCCTGACGTTCACCGAGGCGATGTCGGTCGTCGAGGTCAGGGGCGGGATCGCGCAGAACGTCATCCCCGACCGCGCCGAGGCGCTCGTCAACTACCGCTACGCGCCGGGCCGCTCGCCCGAGGAGGCCGAGCAGCGGCTCGCGGAGGTCGTCGGCGAGGGGCTCGAGGTGTTCAGCAACGCGCCCTCCGGGGCCGTCCCCCACGGCAACGCGGTCGTGGCGCGGCTGCGGGCGATGGGCCTGGCGTGGGAGCCCAAGCAGGCGTGGACGCCGGTGGCGGAGTTCGCGATGGCCGGCGTCGACGCGGTCAACTTCGGGCCGGGCGAGCCGCGCTACGCGCACACCCGCGACGAGCAGGTCGCCGTCGACGCGCTGGCGCGCTCCTACGAGGTGCTGGAGGCGCTGTGCGCCTGAGCCCGACGCTGACCGGGATGAAGGTCTACCCCTTCACCCGGCTGACGGAGGCGAAGCGCCGGCTGGCGGCCGAGGGCGTCGAGGTCGTCGACTTCGGCCTCGGCGAGCCGCGCGAGGAGACGCCGGCCTTCATCCGCGCCGCCGTCGCCGACGCGATCGAGGCCGAGCCGGTCAGCGCGTACCCGCTGGCCGAGGGGCTGCCCGAGCTGCGCGCGGCGATCGCGGTGTGGATCGAGCGGCGCTTCTCGACGACGGTGGACCCGAACACCGAGATCGTCCCCACGCTCGGGACGAAGGAGGCGATCTTCTCGCTGGCGACGGTGGTCGAGGGCGCGGTGGGCGTGACGACGCCGGGCTACCCGGTGCCGGGGCGGGGAGCGCTGTTCGCGGGCCGCGAGGTCGTCGAGGTGCCGCTGACGGCCGAGGGCGGCTGGCTCCCCGACCTCGACGCGCTGCCGTGGGACCGGCTCGGCCTGCTGTGGCTCAACACGCCCAACAACCCGACGGGCGTCGCCGCGCCGATCGGCTTCCTCGTCGAGGCCGCCGAGCGCTGCCGCGAGCACGACGTGGTGCTGGCCTGCGACGAGGCCTACAGCGAGCTGTGGTTCGAGGGCGCGCCGCCCGCCTCCGGCCTGCAGACGGGGCGCGAGAGCGTGATCGCGTTCAACACGCTCTCCAAGCGCTCGTCGATGCCCGGCTATCGCAGCGGCTTCGCGGCCGGCGACCCGGAGCTGATCGCCGCGCTGAAGCGCTACCGGCCCAACGTCGGCACGACGCCGCAGACGTTCATCCAGCGCGCGTCGATCGCGGCGTGGGAGGACGAGGAGCACGTCCGCGAGACGCGCGAGCGCTACGCGCGCAAGCGGGAGATCCTGCTGCCCGCGCTCGAGGCGGCGGGGCTGTCCTCGGCGGGTGGCGCCGCGTCGTTCTTTGAGTGGATGCGCGCGCCGGCCGGCTGGGCCGAGGCGGCGCTCGAGCGCGGGATCGTCGTCACGCCCGGCGAGTACCTCGGCGCGGGCGGCGAGGGGCACGTGCGGGTCGCGCTCGTGCCGACCATCGAGGAGTGCGAGCGCGCGGCGGCGCTGCTCACTGATTGGCGTGGAGGGCCTCGTTGAGCCCGCCCCACGTGCCGCTGCGGGGCATGGCCTCGACGGTCCCCGTGACGCTGTTGCGCCGGTAGAGCATGTTCGAGGCGCCGCTCAGCTCGCGCGCCTTGACGACGTCGCCGTCGGGCAGCGTGATCCGCGTGCCCGCGGTGATGTAGAGCCCGGCCTCGACCACGCACCGGTCGCCGAGCGAGACGCCGATCCCCGCGTTGGCGCCGAGCAGGCAGCCCTCGCCGATCGAGATGACCTCGGTGCCGCCGCCGCTGAGCGTGCCCATGATCGACGCGCCGCCGCCGATGTCCGACCCGTCGCCGACGACGACGCCGGCGCTGATGCGGCCCTCGACCATCGAGGCGCCGAGCGTGCCCGCGTTGTAGTTGACGAAGCCCTCGTGCATGACCGTCGTGCCCTCCGACAGGTGCGCTCCCAGGCGGACGCGGGAGGCGTCGGCGATGCGCACGCCGGCGGGGACGACGTAGTCGGTCATCCGCGGGAACTTGTCGACGCCGTGGACCTCCAGGTGGACGCCCTCGGCCTTGGACGCGCCGCGCACGCGCTCGACGCGGCTCGGGTCGACGGGGCCGAGGCTCGTCCACGCGACGTTGGGCAGGACGCCGAAGATGCCGTCCATGTTGATCTCGTGCGGGCGGACGAGGCGGTGGCTGAGCAGGTGGAGGCGCAGGTAGGCGTCGGGGGCGTCGCCGGGCGGCACGCCGAGGTCGTCGACGACGGTCGTGATCGGGGCGACCCTCACGCCGCGCAGGTTGTCGGTCCGCTCCTCCACGGGCAGGTGGTCGACGGTGGCGGGGTCCCTCGTCAGATCGGGGGCCGGATACCAGGCGTCGAGGTGGCGTCCCGAGTCGAGGTCGATCGTGGTGAGCCCGTGGGCGGAGGCGGCCATGGCCATAGGAGCGGCACCGTACCGCTACGCGCATCCCTAGCATCGGTCGCATGCGCACGGCCGCTCTGCTCGTGTCCGCCGCCGCCCTCCTGGCGAGCGGCGCGGCGCCCGCCACGGCGCAGGTCGGGTTCGCGGCGCCCGTCGCCGTCACCCCCGCGGGGGGGCACGTGCAGCTTCCCGCCGCGGACGTCGGCCCGACGGGGCGGGCGGCGACCGTCTGGATGGACGCGCCGGCGCGCGGGCGCTTCACGCTGCGCGCGAAGCTCGGCCCGTCGCCGGCGGCGCTCGGGCCGACCGCGATCGTCGAGCGCCGGCGCCACGCGTGGGAGCCGCTGGTCGCCGTCGGCGCCGACGGCGCCGCCGTGGCGTGCTGGCCGATCGACCCGATCGGGCCGGGCGGCCGCAGGCGCGCCGGCGTGCGCTGCGCGACCGCCGCGCCGGAAGGCGGGTTCGGCCCGCCGCGGTGGGTCCGGCGGCTCCCCGCCCGCGCGCGGCCCTCGGTCAAAGGGCTCACCTTCGACGGCGCCGGCCGGGCGGTCGTCGCGTGGACCGAGAAGCCGGTCGGCAACCGGAGGCGGCTGATGTGGGCGGCCACCGGGCCGGACGGCGCGTTCGGGCCGGGGCAGGCGCTCCTCGAGACCGACACCGAGGGGCTGCTCTCGCTCGGCGCGGGGCCGGACGGCGCGGTCGTCGCCGGCTACTCGACGCGCCGGCGCGGCCTCGGGACGGTCCAGCGCCGTCCGTTCGCGCGCGTCCTCGCCCCCGGCGCGGCGGCGTTCGGCCCGCCGATCGACCTCTCGCCGGAGGGCACCGTCTACAGCGTCGAGATCGCCGGCGGGCGCGGCCTCGCCGCGCTCTTCGACATCGAGTACGAGGGGCCGCACGTCGCGTTGCGCGGCGCCGACGGTAGCTTCCGCGCGCCGGTGCGGCTGGGGCCGCCCGAGCTGAGCGACGAGGCGACGCTCGAGTTCCTGCCGGACGGGTCGGCCGTGGTGGGGATGCTCGATCTCGAGTCCGCGAACACCGACTGCGGGGACTACACCCGCGGCCTGCTCACCATCGCCCCGATGACCGCCGATGGCGAGGTCGGGCCGGCGCAGCCGATGTCGGCGCCGCGGCAGATCGTGCTCGGCGCCGCGCTCGAGGCGCTCGACGACGGGACGGTGGTGGCCGTTTGGGGCAACGAGCGCGGCGCGCGGTCGCGGCTCGAGTACGCGGTGCGCGCCCCGGGCGCGTCGTCGTTCGCGGAGGGCGCGCCGCTGCCGCTGCTCTCCGCCGACGAGGTGGTGCTGGCCGGCGGCGGGCAGGACGCGCTGCTCGTGTGGATCGCCGGGCGCCAGCCGGACGGCCCGGCGCGGCTGATCGTCTCGGCCCTGCGGCGCTCGCCGCCGTTCGCGCCCGTCGCGGGGAGACCCTCGCGGCCGCAGACCAACTGCACCTAGGCTGCACGGCGTGCGCCGCGCCGTCCTCCTCTGCCTCGCGCTCGCCGTCGTCCCCGCGTCGAGCGCCGCCGGCCACGGCCGCTCGCCGCTACCGCCGACCGCGCGGATGGCGCAGGCCGGGCCGCTGATGGAGTGCCCCGGCGAGCCGATCCGCGTCGACCGCTCCTTCACCGGCTCGTTCGCCCACGAGCAGATGGGCTCCTACGTGCTCGTGCCCTTCGACGTCCCGGCCGGGACGACGGCCGTCCGCGTGAAGTACTGCTACGACCAGCCGGACAGCCCGACGTCGGCCCAGGTCAAGCACACGCTGGACCTGGGGCTGTACTCGGCGCGCGAGCCGGGCGCGCTGTGGGGCGAGCGCGAGTTCCGCGGCTGGGGCGGCTCGTCGCATCCCGACGTGGTCGTCTCGCCGGAGGGGTTCGCGCCCGAGCAGTCGTACCTCGACGCGCCAAAGAAGCCGGTGGCGGGCCGGACGACGCGCGGGTTCCTGCCGGGGCCGATCCCGGCGGGCGAATGGGCGGCGGAGCTGGGCGTCGCGGCGGTCGTGCCGCAGTCGCAGGGCGACTCGGACGGCTCGGTGGCGTGGCGGGTCGAGGTCGAGCTGTCGACAGATCCCGGGTTCGCCGACGAGCCCTACGAGCCCGCGCCGTACACGAGCGCGCCCGCGCGGACCGAGGCCGGGTGGTACGCGGGCGACATGCACGTCCACGCCGAGCACTCCTCGCTCGGCGACGCGACGACGCGCGAGACGCTCGACTACGCCTTCGGCGACGCCGGGCTGGACTACGTGACGCTGTCGGACTACGTCACGAGCTCGGGGTGGGGCGAGATCGGGCGCTACCAGGCCTCCTATCCCGGCAAGCTCGTCGCCCGATCGTCGGAGGTCATCACCTACAGGGGCCATCTGAACAACCACGTGAGCGTCCGGTACGTCGACTACCGCACCGGGCCGGTGCTCGAGCGGCAGGCCGACGGGTCGCTCGCCGAGCGCCGCGCGGCCCGGCCGCCGCGCGAGCTCTTCTCGCGCATCCATGCCGACGGCGGGTTCACGCAGGTCAACCACCCGACGATCTTCCCGTCCGAGGTGCCGGGCTTCGCCGGCCTGTGCCGCGGCTGCCCGTGGGACTACACCGACGAGGAGACCGACTGGTCGCAGGTCGACGCCTACGAGGTCCACACCGGGCCGCCGGGCAACGACGCGGGCCCGAACCCGTTCACGCTGACCGCGATCGACGAGTACGACCGCCTGCGCCGCCTGGGGCACTGGGTCGCCGCCGTCGCGGTGTCCGACTCGCACAACGCGGGGCGCTCGCCCAACCCCATCACGCAGGCGCCGGTCGGCACGGGCCGCACGGTCGTCTACGCCCCCGAGCTGTCGGAGGAGGGCCTGCGCGTCGGGATCCAGCGCGGGCACACCTACGCGAAGGTCTTCCCGAGCGCGCCCGACCTGCGGTTGGAGGCGCGCCCGGGAGGCGAGTCCGGAGGCGGCCCGCCGGCGGCCATCATGGGCGACGGCCTCGCGGCGGACTCCGCGACCCTGACCGCGCGCGTCCTCGGCGGCTCCTCGCGCCACACCCTCCTCGTCCTCCGCGACGGCGAGCAGATCGCGAGCGTGCCGGTGAGCGGCGACGATTTCACGCACGAGATGAAGATCTCGGGCGCCGGCGACTACCGGATCCAGGTGATGCGCGGAACCGCCGTCGAGGCGCTGACCACGCCGATCCGGCTCGGCGCGGCTCATCCGCCGGTGGATGCCGGGGGCACGCCGCCCGCGACGCGCCCGGGCACGCGGCCGTCGCCGCGGCCGCGCCTCCGCGTGCGGGTCCGGCCGCGGCGCGTGCGTGCGGGCCGGCGCGTCCGGTTCCGCTTCCTCGTCCGCTCCTCTTCGGGAGGCCGCGTGCGCGGCGCACGGGTCCGCTTCGCCGGCCGTCGGGCCCGCACGGGGCGGCGCGGGCGGGCGCGGATCGTCCGCCGCTTCGTGCGCCCCGGGCGGCGCCGGGTCGTCGTGACGAAGGCGGGCTTCCGGCGTGGCCGGGCGCGCGTCCGCGTGCTGCGGAGGTGAAGTTC
>DASVRH010000287.1:0-11960 GCA_036388715.1 Solirubrobacteraceae bacterium
TCTCCGACGAGGCGCAGACCTCGGGCGTGACGCTCGCGTCGCACACCGCGGGCGCGCCGCGCCACGACGTGCTCACCCTCACCGGCGGCGCCATCGGCCAGGGGCTGCCGGTCGCGGTCGGCGCGGCGGTGGCGTGCCCCGACCGCCCGGTCATCGCCCTCGACGGCGAGGGCTCGGCGATGTACACGATCCAGTCGCTGTGGACGATGGCCCGCGAGCAGCTGGACGTCACCGTCGTGATCTTCAACAACCGCTCCTACGCGATCCTCAACATCGAGCTCGAGCGCGTGGGCGCGCAGGGCGACGGGCCGAAGGCGAAGTCGCAGCTCGACCTCGAGGGGCCGAACCTCGACTTCGTCAAGCTCGCCGAGGGCATGGGCGTGCCCGCGGTGCGCGCTGACACGTGCGAGGACTTCGGCGCCGCGCTCGACCGCGCGCTCGCCGAGCCCGGGCCGCACCTGATCGAAGCGCTCGTCCCCAGCGAGTACACGGGCCTGCGGCTGAAGGTCATGCCGAAGGCGCTCAACGCGCTCGAGAAGCTCCCGCGTCCCCTCGCCCGGGCGGCGAAGCGCAAGTTCTATCCGTAGTTGCCCCGGGCCTCCCGGCGATGGGAGGATCGGCCGATGAGACGAGTCTCCGAGATCGGCGGGCGGCGGATCCCCGTGCTGCGCTGGTCGTTCCTCCGCATGGCGCTCGGCATGAAGCGCCTGACGACCGAGTGGCAGGTGGGCGACGGGCGTGAGGCGGCGCTCGCCGACTTCGTGGTCGCCAACGCGCGTGCCGGCGACCTCGACGACGCGATCCGCGCCGTCGACGAGTTCGCCTACGAGCACAAGTTCCTCATCAACGTGGGCGACGAGAAGGGTGCGCTGCTCGACGCGGCGATCCGCCGCGCGCAGCCGCGGCGGCTGCTCGAGCTGGGGACGTACTGCGGCTACAGCGCGCTGCGCACCGCGCGCGTCATGCCCGAGGGCGCGCACCTCTTCTCGATCGAGTTCAACGCCGACAACGCGGCGATCGCCCGGCGGATCCTCGGGCACGCCGGCGTCGACGACCGCGTCACCCTCATCGTCGGCACGCTCGGCGACGGCGGCGCGACGGCGGCCGCGCTCGAGGGCGAGCACGGCTTCGGCGAGGGGAACCTGGACTTCGTCTTCCTCGACCACGACAAGGACGCGTACCTGCCGGACCTCGAGCTCATCGTCGACCGCGGCTGGCTGCACGAGGGCTCGGTCGCCGTCGCCGACAACGTCAAGTTCCCCGGCGTGCCGAAGTACCGCGAGCACATGCGCGAGCACGAGGGCCGCGACTGGCGGACGACAGAGCACGAGACCCACGTCGAGTACCAGACGCTGCTCAAGGACCTCGTGCTCGAGTCGGAGTACCTGGCATGACGCTGCCCAAGGTCTCCCTCGCCCGCCCCGACCTGAAGGTCGACCCGGAGGACCCGCCGGGCTTCCGCGCGGCGATGTTCCGCTTCGGCGCCGACCTCGGCGCCGTCCGCACCGGCACCACGCTCTACGAGCTGCCGCCGGGCGAGGCGGTCTGCCCGTACCACTACGAGCACCACGAGGAGGAGTGGCTGCTCGTCCTCGCCGGCCACCCGACGCTGCGCGAGCCCGGCGGTGAGCAGCGCCTCGAGCCGATGGACGTCGTCTTCTTCCCGCCCGGCCCCGAGGCCGCCCACCAGATCCGCAACGACACGGACGAGCCCGTGCGCGTGCTGATGTGGGGCGAGAACCTCTACCCCGCGGCCACCACGTACCCGGACAGCCAGAAGATCGGGATCTGGCTCGAGCGCGGCGAGCAGGGGAAGCTCTACCGCCTCGGGACCGAGCTCGACTACTTCGACGGCGAGGGCGAGACGGGCTGACCCTCAGCGATCGGGCGGGCGCGGCAGGCCGAGCACCAGGTGCGGCTCGCCGCCCGGCTCCGCGGCCGCCTCCGCCGGCGGCGCGACCGGGTCGGGGAACGCGAGCGCGCCCCCGCAGCGCGGGCACGACCCGAGCAGCCGCAGCCCCTCCGCCATCCGGGCGCTGTGCCACGCGAAGTGGCACGACGTGCACTCGACCGCGGGCCGACGCTCCCCAGCGCGCTCGTCCATGGCGCTCATGGGGATCGTCGTCCCCGCTGGCGCGGGGCGGCGAAACACCGCCGCCCCGCGCCTGGCCGAACGTCCGAGCCCGCGCTACCGCACGCCCGCCCGGTCGCCCGGCGACTCGAAGGCCGTGGCCAGCCGCGCGAGGGTCAGCGCGCCGAGCAGCAGGCCGAAGTCGCGCAGCGCGATGTCGCCGTAGCCGCCCACGAGGAGCAGGCTGACGATGATGCCCCCGAGCCACGCGGCCACGAGCAGGCCGCCGAAGCGGGGCGCGACGAGGACGACGAGGCCGGCGACGATCTCGACGCCGCCGACGAGGTACATCGCGTCCTGGGCGCTGCCCGGGATGAGGTCGTCGAACTCGCTTGCGAGGTACCTGGTCCAGTCGTCGGTCAGGACCTCGGCGAACTTGTCGAGCCCGAAGAGGATGGGCGCGACGGTGAAGGCGATCCGCAGCAGCATGAACGCCTGGGCTGCCGGATCGCGGCGCAGCACGCTGGCCGCGGGGAGGGCGATGGTGGACATGCCGGCGTTCGCGCGGGCCGCCGCGCGGGTCTTACCTCGGCGCGAGGTAAGAGGCGCGTGCCGCCCGGCGCCAATGCCGCCGTGACCCAAGCACTGACGCATCTCCCCGTGCCGGTGAGCCGCGATCGCGGCGACGTCGACCTCGACGCCGCCCAGCGTGCCGCCGGCGACCTCCTCGTGGCGCTCGGCGTCGACCTCGAGGACGAGAGCCTCCGCGACACGCCGCGGCGCATGGCCAAGATGTACGCCGAGCTGCTGACGCCGGCGTCGTTCACGCCGACGACGTTCCCGAACGACGGCGGCTACGACGAGCTCGTCGTCGCCACGCAGATCCCGTTCCACTCGCTGTGCGAGCACCACATGCTGCCGTTCGTCGGCGTGGCCCACGTGGGGTACCTGCCGGGCGACCGCATCATCGGGCTCTCGAAGCTCGCGCGCGTCGTCGAGCTGTTCGCCCGCTCGCTGCAGGTGCAGGAGCGGCTGACGACCCAGATCGCGCGCTGGCTCGACGACCACCTCGACCCGAAGGGCGTCGGCGTGGTGATCGAGGCCGAGCACATGTGCATGTCGCTGCGCGGCGTGCAGAAGGCGGGCGCGCGCACCGTCACGTCCGCCCTTCACGGGCTCGTGCGCGACGACCCGCGGACACGCCAGGAGTTCCTGTCCCTGACTGGAGGAAGCCGTGCCTGAGACCATCGTGATCGTCGGCGCCGGCCTCGCCGGCGCCAAGGCCGCCGAGACCCTGCGCGAGGAGGGCTTCGACGGCCGCGTCGTGCTCGTCGGCGCCGAGCCCGAGCTGCCCTACGAGCGGCCGCCGCTCTCGAAGAAGCTCCTCGCCGGCGGCGCCGAGCGCGAGGACGCCGAGGTCCACCCGCGCGGCTTCTACGTCGACCACTCGATCGAGCTCGTCGCCGGCGCGCTCGCGACGGGGCTCGACGTCGGGGCCCACCGCGTGACGCTCGCCGACTCGCGCGCGCTGGAGTACGACCGGCTGCTCATCGCGACGGGCGCGGTCCCGCGGCGCCCGCCGATCGACGGGCTCGGAGACGCCCTCTTCCTTCGCACGCTGGCCGATGCCGAGACGCTGCGCGAGCGCATCCGGCGCAGCGGCCGGCTGACGATCGTCGGGGCCGGCTGGATCGGCTGCGAGGTCGCCGCGGCGGCGCGGACGCTCGGCGCCGAGGTGACGCTGATCGAGCAGGGCGAGGTCCCGCTCGAGGGCGTGCTCGGCCGCGAGCTGGGCACGCTCTTCGCCGAGCTGCACCGCGAGCACGGGGTGAACCTGGTGACGGGGTCGGGCGTGGACCGGATCGGCGGGCCCGACCCGGTCCTGGTCGCGGTCGGCGTCGCGCCCGACACGCGGCTGGCCGAGGCCGGCGGGCTGGAGATCGACGACGGCGTCGTCGCCGACGAGCATCTCCGCACGAGCGTGCCCGACGTCTTCGTCGCGGGCGACGCCGCCAACGCGTTCCACCCTCGCTACGGGCGCCACGTCCGCGTCGAGCACTGGGCCAACGCGCTCAACCAGGGCGTCGCCGCCGGCCGCTCGATGCTCGACCGCGGCGAGCCGTACACCCGGCTGCCGTACTTCTTCTCCGACCAGTACGACGTCGGGATGGAGTACGCGGGGCTCCACGACCGCGGCGACCGCCTCGTGCTCCGCGGGGAGCTCGCGAGCCGGCAGCTCCAGGCCTTCTGGATCGCGCCGGACGGGCGCGTGAGCGCCGGCATGCACGTCAACGAGTGGGACGCGATCGAGCCGATCAAGCAGCTGATCGAGAGCGACGTCGTCGTGGACCCGGAGCGGCTGGCCGACCCGGCCGTGCCGCTCGACGACGTGGTCGCCGTCGCCCGCCGTCAGTGAGCGAGTGAGGCGCCGAGCCACGCCACGACAAGCGTCGTGACGAAGATCGCGACGTCGAGCACGCGCCGCTGCGGCGCCCGGATGTGCCACACGACCAGGGCGCCGATGACCCCGACGAGCCCGAGCTTCAGCTGGAGCTCGGGCTCGGACCAGCGGTCGAGGTGCCACGCCATCGCCGAGCCGGTGGCGACGAGCACGAGGATCGCCGCGACGCTGCCGTAGGCGAAGCGGCGGGCGATCGCGCGCAGGGCCGCGCGGTCGCCCTCCCGCGTGACGGGCACGACCGCGGCGACGAGCACCAGCTGCCCCCCGAGGAAGAACGCGAGCGCGAGCAGGTGCAGGAAACGGATGAGCAGCCAGCCGTCCATCCGCGCGGGGCCGCTCAGCCGTCGGAGCGGCGCACGAGCTCGCTCAGGCTCGCGTGGTCCTCGTTGCAGGCCGGGCAGCCCTGCAGGTGCGCCCGCATGCCGGGCAGCCGCGCGTCGGCGTCCTTGCCCGCGCCCTCGAGGTCGACGTACTCGTCGAGCAGCTCGAAGCACTCCTCGCACGTCACCTCCGGCCCCTCGGGGCCGAGCAGGCGCGCGATCAGCTCTCGCTTGGTGTGGTCAGTGCTCATGGTCGCCTCCCGGGACCGTCGTCGCCTCGACGCCGAAGCCGCCGGCGGCGAGCGCGGCGCGCAGCTTGCGCCGCGCGTCGTGGAGCGTCTTGTAGAGCGCCCCGCGTGTCGTGTCCCGCCGCTCGGCGAGGACGTCGATCGGCACGCCGTTGAGCGCCAGCGCGCAGAAGACCTCGCGCTGGTGCGGCGTCAGCTCGGTCCTGATCGCGGCGCCGATCGCCTCGAGCAGCTCACCGCCCTCGGCCCGCTCCTGCGCCGAGGGACTCCCGTCGCGCGGGAGCTGCCACTCCTCGTCGCCGAGCGAGATCTCGCGCCCGTGCCAGGCCCGGCGGCGCGCCTTCACGCCCGCCTCGAGCAGCACGAACTTGTAGGCCCACGTGGTGAACCGGCTCGCGCCGCGGAAGCTGTCGAGCTTGGCGAGGATCGCGACGAGCGCGTCGTCGGCGGCCTGCATCGCGAGGTCGTCGCGCTCGCCGCGCGGCACGTGGCCCAGCGACGAGGCACGGCGGTTGAGCTCGAACCGGGCGCCGCGCAGCAGCAGCGCGTGCAGCGCGGCGATCGCCTCCTCGCGCGCCGCCGTCGGCCCGCGCAGCGCGGCCAGCCACGCCTCCGAGTCGTCCTGCCTGACGCCTGCCGCCTCCCCGAGCGCACGAGTCATCCTCGCCCGAGCATAGGGCGGGCGGAGCGCTACGGATCCCTGCTGGATCGCCGACAGGTGCATCGTCTGAGAGGTTGGCGACGCGCGGCGCCGATCTCTTACCTCGCTGCGCCTAGACTCCGGCGCCATGACCGAACACGGCCCGGACGCGGCGGTCGAGGACGAGCTCTACCGCATCCGCCACAGCCTCGCTCACGTGCTCGCGATGGCGGTGCTCGAGCTGCGCCCGGGCGCCGAGCTGGGCTTCGGCCCCCCGATCGACGACGGCTTCTACTACGACTTCATCCTCCCCGAGCCGCTGAGCGAGGACGACTTCCCCGAGATCGAGAAGCGGATGCGGAAGATCATCGGGCGCCGTGAGGGATTCGAGCGCGAGGAGATGAGCGCGGCCGACGCCCTGGCCCTCCTCGACGAGATGAAGCTGCCGCACAAGCGCGAGTACGCCGAGGAGGCGCTGATCGGCGAGCAGCAGCAGGACTCGCTCTCCTTCTACCGCACCGACGGGTTCCTCGACCTCTGCCGCGGGCCGCACGTAGAGCACACCGGCAAGCTGCCGGCCGACGCCTTCCGCCTGCGCTCGCTCGCGGGCGCTTACTGGCGCGGCGACTCGGACAACGTGCAGATGACGCGCATCTACGCGTGGGCGTTCAAGACGAAGAAGCAGCTCAACGAGCACGTCGCCGCCTTCGAGGAGGCGCTCAAGCGCGACCACCGCAAGCTGGGGCGCGAGCTCGACATCTTCGAGATCGAGGAGGAGACCGGGGCGGGGCTGCCGCTGTGGCTGCCGAACGGGACCGTCCTGCGCGACGAGCTCGAGAAGCTGGCCAAGGAGTTCGAGTTCCGGCGCGGCTACCAGTACGTGTCGACGCCCGTCATCGCGAAGACCGACCTGTACCGGCGCAGCGGGCACCTGCCGTACTACGCGGAGCACATGTTCCCGTTCATGCACCTCCAGGACGCCGACGGCGAGGGCGGGCACGGCACGGACTACGTGCTGCGGCCGATGAACTGCCCGCACCACCACCTCGTCTACGCCACGCGCCCGCGCAGCCATCGCGAGCTGCCCCTGCGCATCGCCGAGTACGGCAACGTCTACCGCTACGAGGACTCCGGCGCCCTCGCCGGACTCCTCCGCGTGCGCGGCATGACCATGAACGACGCGCACATCTACTGCACCGAGGACCAGATCCGCGAGGAGTTCATCGACGTCCTGCGGCTGCACGAGGAGCTCTACGAGGTCCTCGGCATCGAGGACTACCACATGCGCCTCTCGACCTGGGACCCCGACTCGCCGAAGGGCAAGGAGAAGTACGTCGACGACCCCGAGGCGTGGGAGCGCACGCAGGTCATCCTCCGCGAGGCGCTGGAGGAGATCGGCGCCGACTACGACGTCGGCAAGGGCGAGGCCGCGTTCTACGGGCCCAAGGTCGACATGCAGATCCGGTCGGTGACCGGCCGCGAGGAGACGGCGAGCACGAACCAGCTCGACTTCGCCCAGCCGGCGCGCTTCGGCCTCACCTACCAGGGCGCCGACAACCAGCCGCACCGCCCGTACGTCATCCACCGCGCCCCGCTCGGCACGCACGAGCGCTTCGTCGCGTTCCTGCTCGAGCGCTACGCCGGCGCGTTCCCGACCTGGCTGGCGCCGGTGCAGGTGATCGTCGTGACGGTCTCCGACCGCTTCCGCGACTACGCCGCGCGCGTGGTCGAGACGCTGCGCAACGAGGACGGCGTCCGCGCCGAGCTCGGCCCCGCGCAGGAGGCCATGGGCAAGGCCATCCGCAACGCGATCGGGCGCAAGATCCCGAACATCCTCGTCATCGGCGAGCGCGAGGCCGAGAACGAGCGCGTCACGCTGCGCCGCCACGGCTCGCGCGAGCAGCAGGACATGTCCGTCGAGGAGCTGCGCGCGCACCTGCGCCGCGCGATCGCGACGCGCGACAAGGAGAGCTAGACCCCCGCGGCGAGGGCCACCCTCGCCCGGACCTCGTCCACGCTCCCGCGCGCGTCGACGACGGTGAAGCCCGCGAACTCGGGCAGGGCGCGGTACGCGCGGTCGTACGCGGCGAGCGTCTCCGCCGTCTCTGGCTCGGCGCCGCGCGCGCGGGTGCGCGCGGCCGCCTCCTCGGCCGGGAGGTCGAGGTAGATCGTGACGGCGGGAGGCGGCGCGAAGGCGAGCAGCCGCCGCAGCAGCTCGCCGTGGCCCGCGCCGTGCAGCGCGTCGGTCGCGTACAGGCAGGCCGCGTAGCGGTCGCAGACGAGGTCGGCGCCGGTGTCGCGGGCCGCGTCGAGCCCGGCCCGCAGCGCCGCCGCGCGCGCGACCGCCCACGCGACGTACGCGCCCTCGGCGCCGAGCCGCGCCTCGTGCGTGGGCCGGCCGCCGGCGATCGCCCACGCGTCGAGCGCGGCGCGCACGGCCTTGACCTGCTCGCCGCCGGTCAGCACGGCGCGGCGCCCGCCCGCGCGCAGCCGCTCGGCCAGCAGCCGCGCCTGCGTCGTCTTCCCCGCGCCGTCGACGCCGACGACGGCGACGATCCGCGGGTCGCTCATGCGGCGAGCGCGTGGTCGCCGGCAACCGCCCAGCGCGCGAGGTTGGCCGCCGCCCAGGCCAGGCGCCGGCGGCTGCGCGTGTCCGCTCCCCCCGCGAGGTCGCGGACGGCGTCCCAGTCGAGGAGGGGCAGCCGCTCGGGCAGGTCCGGCGCGGCGAGCGCGCCGGCGATCCAGCGATCGAGGACGTCGAGGGGCAGCGCCATCTGCTGCTTGTCCGTGCGCCGGGCGGCCGCGGAGCCGAGCGCGGCCAGGTGCTCGCGCAGCAGCGGCTTGCCGAGCGCGTCACGCCCCCGGCGCCGGGTGAGGCCGCAGCCGAGGGCGACCACGTCCGGCGCGAGGAACGGCACCCGGTTCTCGACCGACGACGCCATGTGGCAGTGGTCCTCGATGCGCAGCAGCTCCTGGAGGAAGCTGCGCCCGTAGGCGACCTGGAACGCCGCCAGCGGGGCGACGTCGGGCGCGTGGTCGCACAGCGCGCGGAACCCCTCGTCGGCCGCGTCGATCTCGGCGTCCCCGAGCCCGATGGCGCGCAGGTCGGCGCGGTCCACGTTCGCGGCGATCTCGGTGAGCGCGGCCCCGCCCATCCCCTCGCCCACCTCGGCGTGGCGCCGGTAGCCGAGGAAGACCTCGTCGGCGCCCTGCCCGGCGACCAGCACCGTGACGCCTGCCTCCCGCGCGGCACGGGCCACGAACAGCGGGGTCAGCGCGCCCGGTGACATGACGGGCGCGTCGAGCACGCGGATGAGCTCGTCGATCGTGCCGGTCGCGCCGTCCGGCGCGACGTCGAGGACGTGGTGGTCGAGCCGCAGCTCGCCGGCGACGGCGCGGGCCCACGCGAGGTCGCCGTCCGCCGCGTCGCCGTAGACCAGCGAGAACCCGGCCCGGTCGGGCGCCGCGCCGAGGTGGCAGACCAGCGAGCTGTCGACGCCGCCGCTGAGGTGGAAGCCGAGCGGGCGCTCGCTCGCCAGGCGCGCGCGCACGGCGTCGCGCAGCGGCGCGAGCCCGTCGTGCGCGGGATCCGCCGCGGGGGCGGCCCAGCGCTCGAGCGTCACGCGCCCGCGGTGCCAGCGCAACGCGGACCCCGGCGGCACGGCGCGGACGCCCGCGTAGAGCGTGCGCGGGGCGATCGGGTAGTTGAAGCGCAGGTACTCGCGCACCGCCACGGCGTCGGGGCGCAGGGGGACGCCGAGCGCGGCCAGCCCCTTGACCTCGGACGCGAAGCACAGCCGGCCGGCGTGCTCGGCGTAGAAGAGCGGCTTGACGCCGAAGCGGTCGCGCGCCAGCAGCGCGGTCTGGGTCTCGGCGTCCCAGATGGCGGCGGTGAAGTCGGCGTCGAGGCGATCGAGGGCGGCCGGACCCGACGCGACGAGGCCGTCGAGCAGAGCGGCGAGGTCGCCGGCGGGCTCCGCGACCGGGGGCCACGCCGCGTCGACGCCGGCGAACACCTCTCCGTTGGCGTACATCGTCCAGCGCTCGCCGGCCGCGCGGAACGGCTGGTTGGCGGGCCGCCCGTCGGCGGCGTCGCGGATGGCGAGGCGGCAGTAGCCGGCCTGGAACGCGCCCAGGTCGACGCGGCCGCCGTCGTCGGGCCCGCGGTGGCGCAGCGCGCGCAGCGCCGCCTCGACGGCCCGGCCGTCGTCCCTTCCGCCGCCGAGGGTCCCCGCGATCCCGCACATGGTCAGGCGGCCGCGTAGACGCGATCGACGAGGCGGCCGCCGGCGCCGGCCTGCTCGGAGAGCAGCTCGAGGCTCTCGTCGGGCGGCGCCGCCGCGGGCGAGCGCACGCCGAGGACGGGGCGGGCGGCGTCCCGCGCGACCGCGGGCCGCTCGCCGAGGAAGCACCTGACGGCCAACTCGTCGATGTCGACGCCGTAGGCGTGCCAGACCAGCTCGGGCACGACGCCCCCGGTCGGGCGCGGGGAGAACTCGAGGAAGCACAGCTCGCCGCCGGCCAGGAGCAGGAGCTCCGCCTCGAACACGCCGGGCCGCAGCTCGCAGGGCCCCGCCAGCCGCGCGAGGTCCGACTCGAGCGCCGCGAAGGCAGCGGGGTCGATCCGGGCGGGCGCCTCGAAGCGCTCCCAGTGGAAGTCGGTCGACGCCGTGCTCGCCGCCTCGGCACCCGACACGGGGAACGCGGTGACGGCCGCGCCGTCCCACACGAACGGGACGGAGAGGAAGGTGCCGTCGAGGAGCGGCTCGGCCACGAAGCGGTCGAGCAGGCCGGGCTCGTCGGCGAAGTACGCGCGGCCGTAGCGCGCCCGCACGCCGGAGGGAGTCCTCGCTACGTCGGCGTACGCGCGCCACTGCGCCTCGTCGCGGACGACCTTGACGAGCTGGCTGCCGAACCCGAAGTCGGGCTTGACCACGAAGGGCGGCTCGGCCGGCAGCGGACCGTCGAGCGGCGCGTCGGCCTTCGGCGCGCGCCTGACGCCGGCGAGGTCGAAGACGGCGGCCGCGCCGGTCTTCGTGAGCATGTCCAGGCACCGCGCCCCGAACGTCGTCTCGGGCGCGGGGTCGACCGTGCGCAGGTGGTAGACGCCCAGCTCGTGCAGGACGAGCCAGCGCCCGGCGGGCGCCGCGTCGCCGGGCGCGGCCTCCTGCTCGCGGAGGCCCGAGGCGCCATCGGCCGGAGCGATGTCGGGGTGCGCGAGGACGACGCCGTCCTCCGGCCCCACGAGGCGGCGCAGCCGCTCCTTCTGGCGAGCGGTCGGGAAGACGAAGGCGGGCGTCACGGGACGGAGCGGTCGAGGGTCGACACGTCGTGGGGGTGGATCTCGTAGGGCAGGCGCTTGCTGCGCGCGTCGCGGCGCAGGGCGAGGTTCGCGTCGAGCAGGTCGCCGAGCGTCAGCCCGGCCGCCTCGAGCATCAGCGGATACGCGCTGCCGCGCATGAGGCCGGGCATCGAGTTCGCCTCCAGCACGACGAGCCCGCGGTCCGGCGACCACAGGTAGTCGAGCCGGCACCAGAGCCGCAGCCCGAGCACACCGAACAGGCGCACGCTGACGCCGGCGAGCAGGTCGGCGAGCGGGCCGCCGTCGAGCCACTCCCCCGTCACCTGCCCGGGGCGGTGCTTCTCCGCGTGGCCGAGGACGGGGCGGTCGAAGACCGCGCGCAGCGGGGGCAGCGCGCGCGGGCCGTCGCGGTCCTCGAAGACGCCGACCGTGTACTCGTCGCCCGCGACGTGCTCCTGCACGAGCGCGAGGCGGTCGTGCGGCGCGATCGCCGCGATCGCCTCGCGCAGGTCGGCCGCCGTCGGGGCCGGCAGGTGGGTGAGCAGCAGCGACGCGCCCATGGCGTTCGGCTTGACCACGCACGGCCGCCCGCCGAGGCGCTCGAGCGCGCGCTCGCAGTCCTCCGCCGACGCGGGCGCGGGCACCGGCACGGTGAGCGGCGCCGCGACGCGGTCGTCGATCGCGGTCGCCGCGGCCGCGAAGGCCAGCTTGTGCATCGTCACGGCGGCCGCGTCGACGGCGCCGAAGTTGCCCTCGAGGTCGAAGACCTCGGCCACGCCCTGCCACGCGCCGTCCTCGCCCTCGGTGCCGAACAGCAACGAGAAGACCGGCGGGCCCGAGCGCAGGAGGTCGAGCAGCCGGTCGGGCGCGAGCGGCGCCGCGCCGCGCACGTCCGTCAGCTCGTCGATGGTGGCGGGG